>JAQBPY010000400.1 GCA_028287285.1 Gemmatimonadota bacterium | reverse complement strand
CGCGGAGATCGAGGCACAGAAGAAGGGGGCGTATGATGCGGGGTACGACGGCTGGGTGCTATGGAGCCCGGGGTCGAAGTTCGAGCCGTTCCTGCCTGCCCTGGAGAAAACGCTGGTGTCGCGGGCTAAAAAATAAATCCTTCTGGGAGAAAGTAGGGTCCTTCGCTCCTGAGCGGAGCGAAGGACCTGCTCTTACATGCGTTCTTACACCAGCGCCCTCACACCGCGCACCAGCCGATCCACTTCGTCGGCGGTGGTATAGCACGCCATGCCGGTACGGAGGAAGCCGTGGGCTTCCTGGCCAAGCACCTTGGCGATCGTCGCGGCGTAGAAGTCGCCGTTCGATGCGTACACACCGTGTGACACGAGGTGCTTTGCAATGGACGTGGTGTCGCGGCCACGAAGGGTGAACGACAGTGTATGCGTCCGGGCGGTGCCTGGCGGGGGACCGTAAATGATCAGGCCGTCGATCGTCGACAGCCCTTCCCACAGCTGCGCGAAAAGCGCCTCTCCGCGCTCGTGCAGCGTGGAAAACGCGCGCGTCAGCCGTTCGCGGCGCGTTCCACCATCGCCGCCGATGCTGGCGATGTACTCCACGGCGGCCGCCGAGCCAATGATTCCTTCGTGGTTCTGCGTGCCCGACTCCAGGCGCTCCGGGGCCTCTTCGGGGGCCGGCTCCAGCCTGGGGATGTCGAGCGTATTGACGATGTCGCTGCGGGCAAAGAGCGCACCGGCATGCGGGCCGTAAAACTTGTACGGTGAGCATGCGAGGAAGTCACAGCCGATTTTCCGGACGTCGATGAGATTGTGCGGCGCATAGTGCACGGCGTCGACGAACGAGAGCGCGCCGGCCTGGCGCGCCATGGCGCAGATGGCCGCGATGTCCGAGATGGTGCCCAGTGCATTTGACGCCGCATTGATGGCGACGAGACGCGTGCGCGGCCCGATGGCCGCGGCCAGGGATTCCATGTCCAGGCGATAGGACTTCGTATCGAGCAGCACGGACTTGACCACGAGTCCGAAATCCTTGGCCGCAGCTCGCCACGGTGCCACGTTGCCATGGTGATCGATCTCGGTGACAATGATTTCGTCACCCGTTTTCCAGCCACGTGCGAGTCCGCGCGCAATGTGAAAAGTGATCGTCGTCGTATTGTTACCGAACGAGACGTCCGCGGGCGTGGCGTTGAAGAAGTCCGCGAAGACGACGCGCGCGTTCTCCAGCATCGCGTCCGTCTCCGAGCTGGTGGGATACGCCCAGTGGGTGTTGGCGTTGTGATGCAGCAGATAATCCGTGATCGCGCCGGCAACCTGGGTGGGCACCTGCGTTCCGCCCGGCCCGTCGAAGTACGCAACGGGATATCCGTTCTCCACGCGCGTGAGCGCCGGAAAATCGGAGCGAATCGACTCGACCGAGCGGCTCATTCGATCACCTGTCCGGACCACTGCTCGATGACTTTGACGGCTTCGACATGATCGGCTTCTTCGCCGAGGGCATTGTGGGCGACACGCATGAGGTCTGCGGTGAGTTGAATGAGTGGAGTGGGAACCTTGAGCTCGCGAGACATGACGGCGGCGATGCCGATGTCCTTGTCGAGCAGGGCGAGCCTGAACGTTCGCGGAAACTTCCGGCCGATGACGCGCTCCGGAAACAAATTCATGGAGCTGTTCGACCGGCCGCTCGATGCGTTGATGACCTCGAGCGCGGTTTCCGGTTTTACACCTGCTTTTGCGAGGGCCATCAGCACTTCGCCCGCACTCCAGATGTGAATGGCGAGCAGCGCCTGATTGCCGGCCTTCACCGCGTCTCCCGAGCCGACGGGGCCACAGTGCACGACCTTTTGTGCGAAGGTTTCGATGACGGGCTGCACCTCGGCAAGCGTGCTCTCGTCGCCGCCCACCATCACCGTGAGCGACGCTGTTTCGGCGCCTTTCACTCCGCCGCTCACGGGCGCATCCAGAAACCGAATACCCTTTTCGCCGAGTCTGGCGGCGATGATCCTGGACGTGGCTGGATCGCCGGAAGTGCAATCCACGAGAACGCTTCCACTCTTCATTGCGCCGAGCATGCCAGCAGGCCCATCGAGCAGGGATTCGACGTCGGCGGAAATGGCGAGACAGGTGAAGACGACGTCCGCATCCTGCACGGCATCAGCAGGTGTGGCCGCGTGGCGTACGCCATGCTTGGCGGCGAATGACGCGGCTTTCGCCGCCGTGCGATTCCAGACGGACAGGGTGATGCCGGGAGCGTTGGCAAGGCAGGCAGCCATTGGACGGCCGATGGCGCCAAGCCCGAGAAATGCGACGGTAGGCATGGAGGGCGTGCACGGGGGTTCGAGGATCGAACGGGGAAATGTATCCCTCCTGCCCACGCTCTGCGATATTGCAGGGATGATCACGCGACTCCGCATCGAGGGCATGACGTGCCAGCATTGCGTGCGTGCGGTGTTCACTGCGCTCACGCCCGTTCCGGGCATCACATCGGCGGACGTCTCCGTGGGGGCGGCCGTGATCGAGCACGATGGCGCCGCGACCATCGACGCGCTACGCGAGGCGATCGAGGTCTCCGGATATTCGGTGACGCTGGCCAATGAAGAGCGACGCCGGCTGCCCATCGTATAAAGAGTTCACGCACGGGTTGTCTCTCGGCCTCCCCCGGACCTACTTTGACGGGCTGATCCCGTCCGTCGCCGCCGAGGACCGCCATGTCGCCATCAAAGCGAAACCCCGAGGAGCGGCCGGTTGGCGCGCTGCTCGCTCCCGACATCATTGCGCTGCTCGAAGAATCTCCCCAGCTGATTGCGGCGGAGACGGAGGAGCTGCATCCGGCCGACCTTGCCGACGTGGCCGAGGCGATGGAGATCGAGCAGATCCCGATCTTCCTCGCGGCGTTGCCGCGAGACAGGGCGGCGGAGGTGCTGGAGTACCTCGACGAGGAGGTGCGTGCCGAAGTGCTCGAGGCGATGAGCTCCGAGCAGGCGGCAGCCTTCGTCAGCGCCATGACGCCGGACGAGCGCGCGGACGTGCTCGAGGAGCTGGATGAGGAGACGGCCGACGACATCGTCGACGAGATGCCGGAACAGGCTCGTCGCGAGACGCAGGCGCTGCGGCGATACGATCCGGATACGGCCGGCGGTCTGATGACGACCGAGTTCGTGTCCGAGTCCGCGAATACGACCGTGGAGGAGGCGCTGCGAAAGGTTCGGGTAATTGCGCGCAGCGGCAAGCGCGAGGCGATCTATGCGATCTACACCACGGACCTCGAGGGCCGGCTGGCGGGTGTGCTCTCGTTGCGTGAGCTGCTCGCTGCGCCGGAGGGTGCGTTGCTGAGCGACGTCGCATGGACGGAAGTGCAGAGCGTCGGCCCCACGGCCGATCGCGAGGAAGTCGCCGGCGTGATTTCCAATTACGATCTCGTCGTCGTTCCCGTGGTGAGCGAGTCTCACCACGTGATGGGGGTGATCACGGTTGACGACGTGATCGACGCGATCCAGGAAGAGCAGACGGAAGACGTGCAGAAGTTTGGCGGTATGGAAGCGCTGGACGAGCCCTACATGCAGATCGGCTTCCTGCAGATGTTGAAGAAGCGGGCCGGGTGGCTGAGCATCCTGCTCGTGAGCGAGATGTTCACGACCTCCGCGATGCAGTATTTTGACGGCGAGCTGAAGAAGGTGGCGACGTTGATTCTGTTCGTGCCGCTCGTGATGAGCTCCGGCGGCAATTCCGGGTCGCAGGCGACGTCGCTGATCACGCGGGCGATGGCGCTGCGCGAGATCGAGCTGCGGGACTGGTGGCGTGTGGCGCTGCGAGAGCTGCCGACCGGGCTGGCGCTCGGGGCAATCCTCGGCATCATCGGCGTCATTCGTATCACCATGTGGCAGAAGCTTGGCATCTTCAATTACGAGCCCCATTGGGAGCTCATCGCGGTGACCATCGGATTTTCACTCGTGGGCATCGTGACTTTCGGCTCGCTGGCGGGCTCGATGCTCCCCTTCGTGCTCCGGCGTGCGGGATTCGATCCGGCGAGCGCGTCGGCGCCGCTCGTCGCAACGCTCGTGGACGTGTCCGGGCTGATCATCTATTTCACCGTGGCGTTGATCGTGCTGAGCGGCACGCTGTTGTGAGCACGTCCGCGTCCACCTCGCGCGCCACCGCGCTCGTCGTCTTCAGCGCCTGTTGCTTCGGGTCCATCTCGATCCTGATCACGCTCGCCGTGGGGAGCGGCGCACCGCTCATCGACCTGCTGTTCTGGCGGTATGCGATTGCCGCCGTGCTCCTTGTCATGGTGAGCCGCGGCATCGCCGCGGTGCGCGTGCCGGCCAGGCGGGCAATACCGCTGCTCATCCTGGCCGGTGGCGGGCAGGCGGTGGTTGCGTTCACCAGTCTGTCGGCGCTCAGATACATTCCCGCCGCATCGCTGACATTCCTCTTCTATACCTATCCCGCGTGGGTTGCCGTCATCTCGGCCATACGCGGCACGGATCGGCTCACGCTGCCGCGCGTGGGCGCCCTGTCGCTTTCGCTCGCCGGTCTTGCGCTCATGATCGGCACGCCGGGCGCCGGCGGCCTGAACACGATCGGGGTGGTGCTCGCGCTGACGTCGGCGGTGTTGTATGCGCTGTACATTCCCATGATCATGCATCTGGGTGATGGTCTTCCGCCTGCGGTGACGTCGACGTACGCCACGGCAGGCGCCGCGGTGATTTTTGGCGGGGCGGCGTTGTTTCTGGGCGGACTCAGCGTGCACCTGGCGCCGCTTGCGTGGAGCGCAATTGCGGTGCTCGCCGTTGTATCGACCGTGCTCGCGTTTCTGGCGTTTCTGCGCGGGCTTGCGGTGATCGGGCCCGTTCGTACCGCCATCGTGAGCACCGTCGAGCCTTTCTGGACCGCCCTGCTGGGATCAGTAGTGCTCGGGCAGCATTTTGGAACCCGCACTTTTGTGGGCGGGTTACTGATCGCGGCAGCAGTAATTGTTCTTCAGCTTGGCCAGCGTGCCGCCGTTGAGCCACACACCGTTTGAGCGCATGATGGAAACACTGCATCTCACCATTGAAGGCATGACCTGCGAGCACTGCGTGCGCGCGGTGGAAGGCCGCTTGCGCAAGACCCCCGGTGTCGAGGTCGAGCGTGTGGCAATCGGGTCGGCCGACATGAAGTTCGACCCTTTGGTCACGAATGCCGACGATCTCTCGGAGGTCATTGCCGACGAGGGATACACCGCGTTCAAATCGTCCTAAGCGTGGCTGGTTTCGTGGGCGGAAGAGCAGGTCCTTCGCTGCGCTCAGGACGACAGGACTAGACCGGCGGCTCGAGCATGCCGACGATTCCCTGCTCGAGCCATACGTGCGCACCGGCCAGTACACGCTCTGACACCCTCGACATGGCGCGATCGTTCCTGCCATAGAAGCGATCGAAGTTCACGTTGATTCTCTGGCGCGCTTCCCGGCAGAAGAGATCCGCGAGCTCGGTGGCTTCCGCGTTGCCCTGCTCCGCCAGCATCTTCGCACGCACGCACGCAGCGGTCATCGCAAACAGGTCCGCGCCGATATCCACCGCGCGAAAAAGCACCATCTGACGCCGCTCGAGCTTTGGTCCGAAGCGCACCATGGCGTGAAACAGGGTTCGTCCAAGCTTCCGTGTATGCCGCTCGGCCCAGCGAAGATGCCTGGCGAGCGACCCGAACTCCGCGTACGACGTTGGCACCACCCCGCGCCCAATCCAGCGCGCCAGATACCAGGACGGATAGAACCTGGCCACGCGTCCTAGCGCAGAGAATTTTTCCGCGCCGCTCGAGTCCTTGTCCACCAGCGCAAATGCCGTCTTGAAATGGTGGTCCACAGCCTCGCGCGCGATGAACAGCCGCATGATCTCCGACGACCCCTCGAAGATCAGGTTGATGCGAAAATCACGCATCGCGCGCTCCACGGGAATTGGCTTCTCGCCACGGGCGCGCAGTGAATCCGCTGTTTCGTAGCCACGCCCGCCGCGGATCTGCAGGGTATCATCGATGATGCGCCACCCGGCCTCGGTGTTCCACATCTTCGCGATGGCGGCCTCGAGACGTATGTCGTAGTGGCCCCGCTCAGTAAGCGCGACCGCAAGCTCGGCAACCGACTCCATCGCGAAGGTGTTGGACGCCATCAGGGCGATCTTCTGCGCAACGGCCTCGTGCTTTCCAATGGGCTGTCCCCACTGCACACGCTCATTTCCCCACGTCCGTGCAGTCTGGAGCGCTGCCTTGCCGGTGCCGGCGCAGCTCGCGGGAAGGGTGAGCCGCCCCGTATTCAGGGTGGTGAGCGCGAGCTTGAGTCCTTTGCCTTCACCCCAGAGAATGTTCTCGCTCGGCACACGCACGTTCGTGAAGCGGAGCACGCCGTTCTCGATGGCCTTGAGCCCCATGAAGCGGCAGCGATGGACGACCTCGATGCCCGGTGCATTTGCCTCCACGATGAAGGCCGTGATCTGTTTGCGTTTCCTGCCATTCACAATGGCATCCGGCGTACGCGCCATGACGACGAGGAGATCCGCACGCGTGCCATTGGTGCACCACAACTTCTCGCCGCTCAGCGTCCAGTACGTTCCATCTTCGCTCGGCGTCGCGCTGGTGCGCATGTTGGCCGGGTCGGATCCGGCGTCCGTCTCCGTGAGCGCAAACGCGGAAATGGCTCCCCTGGCAAGTCTGGGGAAGTAGCGCTGCTTCTGCTCCGGCGTTCCGAACAGCTTGAGCGGCTGAGGGAGTCCGATGGACTGGCTCGCCGACAGCAGCGCGGTGAGCGAGCCATCCTTGCTCGTGACCATCGCCATGGCTCGCGTATAGCTCGTGTAGGAGAGCCCGAGACCGCCGTACTCGGTGGGAATCTTGATCCCGAACGCGCCCATGTCGCGCAGCTCCTGCACCACGGTTTCCGGAATTTCGCCGGTGCGATCGATGGCGTCCGAATCGAGACGCTCGAGAAAGGCACGCAACTTCGCGAGGAACACTCCGGAGCGAACGGCCTCCTCGGCGTCGACGTGTACGGGATGGGGATGGATGAGATCGAGACGGAACCTGCCGAGGAACATTTCACGGACGAAGCTCGGCCCCACCCATTCACTCTCGCGCGCCGCTTCGGCGACGTCGCGCGCCTCCTTTTCGGAGGCCAGGCCCTGCGAGTGCTCAGCCATTCTGTTCCGCCGGTAGTGCGTGTGACATGCCTGCTTCAGATGTGTCGAACGAGCTGTGAGGATACCGCAAAAGCAGGTCCTTGCTGGGCGAGGGCAGGTCCTGACGGGCGAAAAAACAGGCTCTTCGCTTCGCTCAGGACGACAAAATTTCGTTCACCACCACGGCTCGCTCACACCGACAGGCGCTCGCGGCGGACCACGATGCCGGCGCCAATCAACGCGATCGCCGCAAAGGAGAACCACTGAAACGCATACCCGCGGTGCGACCCCTCGTCGAGCGCGGGAAGGCCGCGACGGGCGGGATGCGTGAGGTCGGCCGTGTCGCCAACGGCAACGATGTAGAAGTTCGCCACCGGATACGGAATCCTGACGGTGATGTCGCGCCGGCTCATGCGTCGAATCACATGCGTATCCTTCGCATTCGTGACGTTTGTATCGGCGCTGTAGAGCTCCGCGTATCCGGTCACATGCGCGCTGTCGCCCTCGCGCCATCTTGCCCGCTCCACGAACTGCGCGTCCGGCGAGTAGACCCATCCTCGGTTCACGAGAATGGCCGTGTCGGAGCCGGCCACGCGCACTGGCGTCACGAATTCGACCCCCGGAGATCCGCGCCGAGTCCTGCCGGAGATGATCAGCTCGTGATCGTAGTCGAACCGCCCCACCACGCTGGCGATGCGGTAATGCGCCTGCGCGGTGTCCGGTGGCAGCGCGGAAAACGGAGCCGGCGACTCGAGCTGGTGATCGAGCACCATTGCATTGTGCGCCTGCCGCTCGCTCAGGCGAGACAGCTGCCAGAAACCCAGCCGCGTGAACAGCACGGCCGCCACCACGGCGAAACCGCAAAACACCTGGATCGGGCGCGACATGCTCATGGCATCAACATTACCATGCGGACAGGTGGCAGGCACCGCCACGCTCGCTCGCGGGAATTCGTCCGCGGAATTGGGACGTCCGCTGCTTGCTCACCGCGGGCAATCAGAACAACGTCATCTGGTCACCGAGCGAGGCCGGATCCATGGGAGAAAGCCCCATCAGGCGCTGCAGGTCGCGAACGCTCTCGGGTGAGTGGCCGGCAAAGAGATTGTTCATGTAGCCGTACACCTTCACGTGCACCTTGGCCAGCGTCGTCAGCACCGCCGTCCATTCCTCGAGCTCGCGCGACCTGTCGATCTGGATGCGTGAGTAGTCCACGAGATCGCGGTTCCCGCCCATCCAGCGAACGTAGGCAAAGCCGGCAGTGGGGCGCGCCGCGAGCGCGATCATCTGCTTGCGTGGAATCCACCGCGCATCGGTGAGCGTGAGCGCAACGGCATGCTCCGCCAGCAGGCCGAGCACATGGTCGTTGAGCCTTGCGCGCTGGCGGATCTCGACGGCGAACTTGATGTCGCGCGGCAGCGTCGGAAGGAATTCTGCGAGAGCGG
>JAQBPY010000397.1 GCA_028287285.1 Gemmatimonadota bacterium | reverse complement strand
TCGATCATCCAGAACTCGGTGAGATGACGGCGCGTCTTTGATTTTTCCGCTCGGAAGGTGGGACCAAACGTGTAGATCTTTCCGAACGCCGCCGCTGCCGCCTCGCCATAGAGCTGGCCGGTCTGGGCGAGATAGGCATTTCCTTCCTCGAAATATTCGGTAGCAAACAGCCCGGAGCGCTCTCCGATCGCGGCCGTGAGGAACGGCGTGTCCACGCGCAGAAAGCCGCGGCCGTAGAAAAAATCGTGAATCGCCTGCTCGACTTCGTTCCGGATCACCGCAATGGCCCGCTGGCGTGGGGAGCGCAGCCAGAAGTGGCGGTTGTCCAGCAGAAAGTCGATGCCGTGTTCCTTGGGCTGAATGGGGTAGTCGACCGGACTGGCGCCGATGATCGTGAGGTCGGTGACGCCGAGCTCGTGTCCCCCGGGTGAGCGGGGCTCGGCGCGGACCTCGCCGGAGATGGCGACGGACGTCTCCGTCGTGAGCTCCGCGAATCTCGCCCAGACCTCGGGGCTCAGCTGTCCTTTCACAAACACCGTCTGGCACACCCCGGTGCCGTCGCGGACGACGGCAAACGCGACCTTGCCGGAGGAGCGGACGTGGGTGATCCACCCGCGCACGACGACCGGCTGGCCGATGTGTGCGGAGAGCTCGTTGATTCGTGCGAATGGGGCGGAGGACATGTGGGGGAGCGGAAGTCAGTGGCGCGGAACGCGTGCCACGTCTAGAATCCGAGGAGGTGAACGGCGGCGGACACGGCTGTTCTGGCGCCTCCCCGGCCGAATCTCCAATGCTACACGACCGCTGCATCGACGCAAAGGGCCGCCGCGGCGAGATCCTTGCACGGATGAGCTCCATACCCTGCTCGGACGCCAGATGACCCTGCGCGGAAGGCTCGCACTCAGCCTTATCATCATCGCCGCTGTATTGGTCGTGCCCCTCGTGGTCGCGCTGCGCTCCATGAGCGGGCTCCACGACAACGTTCGTGCACTGCGCGAGGGGGAATTCAAGGCGTCGCTGACGCTGGGCCGATTGCGTGATGCCCTGGCCGACGTCCGCTCGCGAGAGCTCGCACTCGTCGTCAGGAACGACACCGTGCACGCACAGCTGGGGACGGCGATCACCAAGGCGATGTCGTTGACCGATTCGCTGAACCGGTACAATCTCGATGGCGCACCCGGCAAGATTCACGGCGCGCTCGCGATCATCGCACAGGCAACCGATCGTGAATACGCGGCGGTGCGGGCGGACAGCGGCGACCTCGCGGACAAGATTCGCCGAGAGACCTTTGGTCCCGCCATGCGTGAGGCCGAGGGCGCCATTGGCCCCACCGAACAGCTGTTGCGCGGGCGCACGGCCGACCGCGTGGCCGCCGCGGAAGAAGCGCTGATCGACGCGGAGCATCTGTCCATTGCTGCCTTGGCCGTGGCGTTGCTCCTGGCGACGGCGATTGCGTTGTGGCTGACGCGCTCCATCAGCCGGCCGGTCTTTGCGCTCGAGGCTGGCATGCAGGCCATCGCGGATGGCGAGCTCGACCATAAGTTGAATTTCGACGTCGACCGAAAAGACGAGTTCGGCCGGCTCGCCACGAGCTTCGAGGAAATGAGCCGCCAACTGGCTGAGCTCGACAAGCTCAAAGCTGAGTTCGTTTCCATTGCCTCACATGAGCTGAAGACTCCCATCAACGTGATCATGGGGTACCTGCAACTCATGGAAGAAGGCGTGTACGGGCCACTCACCGAAAAGCAGATCCCCATCACGAAGACCATTCAGGCGCAGGCGCGCACGCTGGGGCGGCTGGCCGCACAGCTGCTCGACGTCAGCCGCTTCGAGGCCGGGGGCGGCCGCATCGAGCCACGCCCGATCAAGCTGGCAGCCATGCTCGATGAGCTGGAGCGCACCTTTCATGTACTTGCCGTACAACGACAGGTCGCTTTCACCGTGACACGAGCGGAAAACCTGCCGGTGGATGTGGTGTGGGACGCGGAGCGCATCAACGAGGTGACCGGCAACCTGTTGTCGAACGCATTCAAGTTCACACCTGCGGGCGGCACCATCGACCTCATTGCCTCGCCCGACAAGAACGGAGTTTGCATACGTGTGCAGGACAGCGGCGCGGGCATCGCACCGGAGCAGCTCCCGCGCATCTTCGAGAAATTCTATCAGGCCGACAACCAGCGGTCAGCGTCGGCAAAGGGCACCGGCCTGGGACTCGCCATCGCCAAGGAGATCGTGGAAGCGCACCAGGGCAAGATCAGCTGCACGAGTGAAGTGGGAAAAGGCACCACGTTCGCCATCACGCTGCCCGCAACGGTGGTAAACCGTCGCCGCACGGGTGGCTTCCGCATGATCGCTCCCGGAACATGATGCGACGTCTCATCTGCGGTGCGGCTGTTCTCCTCGTCATGGGCGCCTGCCGAGGCAGCCAGACACAGCTCACGACGCCCGTGCCCGCGCCCGTCACCTCGGCCACGGAATGGGCGGCCACGCTCGCGCAGGCGAGCCGCGAAGCGCGGGACGGACGGTTTACCATCGCCGACAAGCTGCTCGCTGACTTCTCGTCGCGAAACGCGTCTGCCGCCGAGGCCCCCGAGGCGATGTACTGGCGTGCGCTTTACAGGCTGGACCCGGCCAACCAGGGCGCATCGGCGCGCGATGCGGCAGCGCTCTTCGACATGTATCTGACCTCTGGCCACACCAGCCGCCGCAACGAGGCGGCAACGTTGCGCCGCGTGGCAGGCACGCTCGAGGCGTCCGCGTCCGCTTCGTCGTCAGCGACGGCGCCAAGGAGCGAAACGGTGCGCACCGACGACAAGGCCAAGGAGGAGGAATTGGCGCGGCTGAGAGATGAGCTTGCGAAGGCCAACGCGGAGCTCGAGCGCATCAAGCGCAGGCTGGCGCAGCCGAAGCCGTAGTCAAGCTGCTTTGCGCCATCAGACTATCCCACTCGAAACAGCTCAAACGACCTCGAATACCGTTCCCCCATCACGCGTCGCATGGCAGCGTGCGCGGGGGCGTCCAGTTCGGGGTCGGTCGTGAGGATTCTGTCGGCGACTTCGCGGGCGCGCTCGTTCAGCTGCTCGTCGCGAAGGGGATCCGCCACACGAAAGGTAGGGACGCCGCTTTGGCGCTCGCCAAAGAGGTCGCCCATGCCGCGCAGTTGAAGGTCGGCGCGCGCGATTTCAAATCCGTCGTCGCTGTCGACAAAGACGTCGAGACGCTTCCGGGTTTCCGGACTCACATGACCGAGCAGGATGCAGAACGATGCTGCTGCACCACGGCCAACGCGCCCGCGCAACTGATGCAGCTGCGAGAGGCCGAAGCGCTCCGGATGTTCGATGAGCATCACGGTGGCATTCGGCACGTCGATGCCCACTTCGATTACGGTTGTCGCAACGAGGACGTCGACATCGCCGTCACGGAAGCGGCGCATGATGTCGTCCTTCTCCTCTGCAGGGAGCCGGCCGTGGAGGAGCGCCGTGCGACGGTCCTTGAACACACCGGTCGACAGCACCTCGAATTCCGTTGTTGCGGCCTTGAGGTCGGTCTTTTCGGATTCCTCGATGACAGGGTACACGACGTAGGCCTGCCGCCCCTGCTCGATCTGCCGGTTCAGGAATTCGAGGACACGCTCGCGGGCACTTTCGGGGCGTAATGCCGTTGTAATTACCTGCCGGCCCGGCGGCCGCTCGTTCAGCACGGAGAGGTCGAGATCGCCATAGAGTGTCAGTGCCAGCGAGCGCGGGATGGGGGTCGCCGTCATGAGCAGCACGTCCGGCGCTTCTCCTTTCGCGCCCATCGCCTTCCGTTGTTCCACACCGAAGCGATGCTGCTCGTCGACGACCGCAAGACCGAGCTGCGCGAATTCGGTGGCGTTCTGCACCAGGGCATGCGTGCCCACCACGAGTACCGGCGCCGGATCGGCAATGCGAGCCGCAATCTCGCGACGCTCCCTTGTCTTGAGGCTGCCGGTCATGAGTATTGGCGCAATACCCAGCGGTTCCAGCATGCGGGTCATGGAGCGCAGGTGTTGCTCGGCGAGCAACTCCGTGGGCGCCATGATGGCGGCCTGAAATCCGTTCTCCATCGCGAGCATGGCCGCAAAGAGTGCGACCACGGTCTTTCCACTACCCACGTCACCCTGCAACAGGCGCTGCATGCGCCGATCGCTGCACATGTCGGCGAAGATCTCGCGCAGCACACGCCCCTGCGCGCCGGTCAACTGGAATGGGAGAGACTCGCGCAGCTTGGTCGTCAGGTCGCGACGATTCTCAAAGCGAATACCTCGGCGAGTTTCGCGCGCGAGTGCTTTTGCCCGCTGTTGAAGCAGCTGAACGAACAACAGCTCCTCGAACGCAAGGCGAGCTCGTCCCTCGAGCGCCTGGGCGAGCGATGCCGGACGATGCACCATGCGCAACGCATCGCCAATGGAAACAACGCCGGCCGCCGCCAACACCTCGCGCGGAAGATATTCCGTGACGAGCGGAAGCAGCGAATCGAGGTGCGCGTCGATGATGCCGCGGATGATCTTGAACGACAGACCTTCCGTTGCGGGATAGACCGACAGCACGCGGCCGTGCGCCGTGCCGGAGTCATCTTCGCCAAGGTTGACGTATTCCTTGGGCTGGAGCTGGCGTCCGTGAAAGAACCGGACGACGCCGGAGACGAGCAGCACGTGTCCCTTCTCGATCGTGCGATCGAGGAACGGCTGGCCGGGCCACGCTACCTCGATCATCCCGGTGTCGTCCTTGAGCACCGCCTGAAAGATTCGCAGGCCCTTGCGCGTGGGCAGCACCCCCTTCGAGACGACCGTGCCAATGATGGTTCCCTGCATTCCGGTCTCGAGCGATGCGATCGTCGCCACCGTGCTCGCGTCCTCATACCGATGCGGTATGTGATAGAGGAGATCGCCGGCAGTGACGATCCCGAGTCGTCTCAGTCCTTCGGCACGCACCGGGCCCACACCCTTGAGGTACATCACGGGGGTATCGAGCCGCGGTCCCTGGGACCGAGGGGCGTTTCGTGTCACTCGTCGCCCAGGAGCTCCCGCGCGAACTGCTTCGCGTCGAAGGTGCTCAGGTCGTCGCTCGTCTCACCCGTGCCAAGAAACTTGATGGGCACATTGATGGCTTCGTGTACGGCGACGACGACTCCGCCGCGCGCCGTTCCATCGAGCTTGGTGAGGACGAGCCCGGTGATGGGCACAGCCGCCGCGAACGTTTTTGCCTGTTGCACCGCATTCTGCCCAATGGTGGCATCGAGCACGAGCAACGTCTCATGCGGTGCGCCGGGCAACCGCTTTGTGATGACGCGGGACACTTTCTTGAGCTCGGTCATGAGGCCTTCGCTCGTGTGCAGGCGGCCTGCGGTGTCGATGATGAGGACGTCTGCACCGCGCGCGACGGACGCGTCGATTGCGTCGAATGCAACCGCCGCGGGATCCGCACCTGCCGTGGCAGAAATGAAGTCCACCCTGGTTCGTTCCGCCCACACCCTCAACTGGTCAATGGCCCCCGCACGAAAGGTGTCACCAGCGGCCACGACAACTTTTTTCCCTTCCTTTCGCAGACGTGCCGCAAGCTTGCCGATGAAGGTGGTCTTTCCCGCGCCGTTCACACCCACGATGAGGATGACCGTCGGGCCATCCGTCGCGGCGTTGAGGCGGGGGTTGCTGTTGCCTGCGTCAAGGGCCTCGGCAATTCCTTCCTGTAGTGCGGCCAGGAATTCGGCCTGACTTTTTACCTGCCCGCGCAGGGCTCGCCGCTCGACGTCGGCCACGAGCTTGAGCGTGGTGGGAACGCCGAAGTCCGCCTCCAGGAGGAGCTGTTCGAGCTGCTCGAGCGAGCCTGCCGACACGCCGCCGCGCGCGAGTACGGCGACGTCGGCAAGGGCGACGTCCTTGATTTTCTGCCACAGCGACCGCTTGGGGACGTCGGTTGCCTTTCTGAGAATCCGCATGCCGAAAAGTAAGCGGTCTCGCGTACTTTGCGTGGCAATTCCGCGCGGGCGTCGTCGGTCGTGTGAGGTGCGGAGCTGTCGTCCCGTGGGCCACGTTTGGTGCAAAGGACACGGCGCGTGCGGGACACGCCGGGTTGTCATCTTGTCCGGAAGCAGTGACAAATTGTCATCCCGCAGGAGCGAAGCGACTGTCGGGAAAAACCGTCCGATGCTTGTGGCACCTCTGCCGCAAAGGACGGGACAGTATCTCCCGACACGCGCAGGGCGCGTGCGGGGATGACAGGCCGAGTTGTCATCTTGTTCGGAACAGTAGTGACCAATTGTCATCCCGCAGGAGCGGAGCGCGCGCTGCGCGTGCGGGATGACAAACGAACTTGTCATCTTGTTCGGACCAGTGGTGACCAATTGTCATCCCGCAGGAGCCGAGCGACTGTCGGAAGAAACCGTCCGGTGCTTGTGGCACCTCTGGCGCAAAGGGCAGGACAGTATCTCCCGACACGCGCACAGCGCGTGCGGGATGACGGTGGCCAGGCGAAGAGCTGTTTAGAGAAAGCGATTCTCTGCCTCCGCGATGCAGGCCGTTAGCCTGGACCTTACTGGGGAAATCCGGACGACTGCTGTTGCTGCTGCTCGGGCTGCCGAACACGCGGCACCTGGCCAAACGAATACTGATACGCCAGGAACACCCCACGTACCCCGGCGGTGCGCTCGGTCAATTGCAACACACTGCTGTCGCCCACGTCGATCTTGAAGCGACTGGTATTGAACGGATCCAGTATACGCAGCGTGATGGACGAATTGTCGCCATCGAGCTTCTTGCGCATGGAGACATTCAGGTTCTGCATCGCCGCGAGCTCGCCACGCTCGATCTTCATCGGCGCGCGATAGTTGTAGCTCGCATTCACGGAAAATGTGGACGTGATCTGCGACGTGCCGTTGAGGCGACCCATCCACGCAACGGCGTTGGAGCTGAGGGCCGAGAGCGAGCCGCCGTCCGTCACCATCTTGAAAACGTTGAAGCCGGCAAAGCCATTGAACCTGCTCCCGAGCCGCAGCGAGCCGTTCACATCCGTGCCCCACGAGTTGCTCGTCGCAAGGTTCTCGAAGCTCACCGACGTGACCTCGCGGCCGTCAATGTGATCCGTGGTGTTGACGATGATGCGAATCACGTTGGTCGTCTTCCGATAGAACGGCGAGACTTGCAGCGTGCCCAGCGTGCCGCTGCGCGTAAGACCAAGCTCGTACGCATCGGTGTATTCCGGATTCAATCTGGGATTGCCGATGAACACGTTCTGGATGTCGAAGAACGACGGAAACGGATTGAGCTCCTGCGTCCCCGGACGACGAATGCGCCGCGAGTAGCTCACCTTGGCCTGCGTGACGTCGTTGAGGTTGTACATCACGATGCCACTCGGGAAAAGGCTGCCGTACCTGTATGGATAGCTGGTGTTCGTGGACGTGAGCGTGAAGTCGCGGCTCGCCTCCTCACCGCGCAAGCCCGCTTGCAGCTCGAATCCGCCAACCCCTTGACTCAATACGCCGTATGCGGCGTGCACGGTCTCGTTGAACGTGAGGCCGTTGCTCAGGTTGCTATGCACCCAATTGCCATCGCCAAGTGCGTCCTTGTCCACCGAGTAGTCGCGGTCGATCCAGCGGACATTGCCCTTGTACCCCGTCTCGAGCTTGGTCCGCTCGGCCAACGTGCGCACATAGTCCGTCTGCGCCGTGAGCTGTTTCGTGTACGCGTTTGTGTTGTCCTGCTCTCCCTCCACACGCGCGACGGCAGCGCCCGGCGTCTCGCGCCACAGCAACGTTGCATCCTCGTCATGTGCGCGGTTGAATCGCACCTCGCCGGAGAGCTCGTGCTTGCGCGGCGTGAAGGTGCGCTTGAGCGCGAGGTCATAGTCGAGGAACAGGCCCTTCACCCCCGAGCTCTTGAGGCGATCATAGCGATCAGTCAGCGATCGGTTGCCCGCCATCTCGGAATATGCACTCAGCGTGTTGTCCGAGGAGCTGCGGCGGCCAATCGACAGCGCATTGGAGAGTATGTCGCGCGGCGTCAGCTTGTAGTCGACGTTCGCATTGAAATTCTGCCCACCGTTGCCCGCAACCGTGGCGATGTCCTGATTCGTGAACGACAGCGGCGCACTGAGTGCGTCGATTCGCTCACGATTGTTGAGTCCCGTCACGGAGCGATCGTCGTTGTTCACGCTCAAGTTCATGAAGCTCGTCATCGGACCGGCCTGATAGCCGATGTTGCCACTGGCGTTGAAGCGATCGGCACTGGCAAGACCAACGTTCGCGCCGCCACTGTATCCGAGGTCGACGGTGCTCTTGAGCACGATGTTGATGATGCCGGCCATGCCCTCCGGATCATATTTGGCCGACGGATTGGGCACCACTTCGATACGCTCGACGATGTTTGCCGGCAATCCCTTGAGATACGAGCCAAGTTGAATGCCGCTCATCGGCGAGGGACGTCCGTTGATCTGCACCGCGACGTTCTCGTTGCCCCGCAGGCTGACCTTTCCGTCTCCATCCACCTGGACGGATGGGGTTGCGTCGAGAATCTCGCTCGCATTCGCGGCCGCCGGCGCAACATCCTTGGCGCGATAGGTGTTGCGATCGGGCTCGATGGCCATGGTCGCACGATCTTCCATGACCTCCACTCCTTTGAGCGCCACGGCAAAGCGGGACAGCTTGACGACACCGGCATTCACCACAGGCGTGCCTTCCGAAATGGCGAAGTCCCGCACGACGGGTGTGAATCCGAGTGCGGTCACACGCATGGAATAGGCGCCCGGACGAAGGCCAGGAACGCGGAATACTCCTGCCGCAGTGGCGATTGCGCCCGCGACGAGAGATGAGTCTTTCTTGCTGCGAACGGCAACGGAAGCACGCGCAAGCGGAATGGAATCCTTTGCGTCGAAGATGCTTCCATGCACTTCCCCGTTGCCGGATGGTGGTGGACCAGCGGGGCGTGCGGCGGACTGAGCGTTTGCTGTGCCGGCCAGGAACAGGCCGAGCAGGGCGACGCAGATGCGTCTCATGGCGGGACTCTCCGAAAGGAGCGTTAGGAATTCGAAGCAGGTATTCGCGGCATGCGAATCCTTCTTCCATTCCCCCTACGCTCGTCGAATCACGCGGTTTCACGACTCGTCCCAGCTGTCTCGCAAATCTTGCGGCGACAACAAAAAACGTCTCGTCCCACCATGGGACGAGACGCCATCCGTTGCTACGTCGATTTACCCGATCGTCTTTCTATAGACGTACTCTTCGCAGCCCGTTCCGGACAGCCCGTGATAGTCGGGAAGAGGAAAGGTCCGCACCTTCTCGAATCCAAGATCACGCATGAAGGGATCAACCTCGCTTTCCTTGGTGGACTCGTATGGATATCCGCCGAGCCAATCATGGACGTCATGCGCGAAGTCCATCCCGCGCTCATCATCCTTGCGAATGTACGCGAATGGACTGCGCAGCTTCACGAGCTGCGCCAGCATGTTGGTAACATGGTACCCGACGCGCAGCAGCGCCTGAATTGGTGCGGGCGATTTCGTGTACACTTTCTTTTCGACTTTCCACACTTCGCACAATGCCGTCTGGCGGTAGAGCGCAAAGGCAAACAGGCCACCAGGCTTCACCATGCCCGCCGCGGAGCGAATGGCACGCCACATGTCACCGGTATGGTGCAGCACGCCCCACGAGTAGACGACGTCGTAGTCACCGGTGCCAAGGTTGAACACGCTTTCCACCCGTGCGGACCAGGCTGATTCCGGCAGATACTGGCCAAGCAGCGTGCGCGTGGCCTCGACGGAATTCTTGTCGATGTCGATGCCGTCGATGTGCGCAGCACCGAGATGCGCGGCTGCGAGCGCCGGCAGCCCCGAGCCGCAACCGATGTCCAGGAAGGTTCCAGTGAGCCCTTCTGGAAACAGCTTGCGCATGCCCTCTTCGGCCATCGCGACCTTCTCGGCGTCGACGGTCTTGAGAAAGCTTTTCCAGTTCTCACCGAACGCAAAATGCGACTCGGCCTTGAGCAGATCCGACATGGTTTCCCCTTCCTGATGTCACGTATCATACTGCCGTCGTGCAGGCACAGCGATCGGCGCGGCGCGGCAGCGGCCAACGAATCACTGCCTTTCCCGTGGGTGGGCTGGCAGCTGGACTCCGACGTGCGCCTGAGCAACCCCGTCGTGACGGCCATTCATCCCTAAAAGATGGGCATGTCCAGAATACGGCGCAAGCGGATAGGTGGTCTCGAACGCCGCGCTGCCAAGTCCGATGGGAATGGACTTTCATTCCCTGACCTCGGAGACGGTGACACGAATGATACGATCCAGCAGCGGGTACTCGCGATCCATGAAGGCATTGCCGCCATATTCCAACGGCCCCTGCCTGCCCTGCCGGACTCCACTTCCGGAACTTTCACCATAGCCCGAATAGAGGCTGTCCACCACGGACATTCCCCGCACCACCGCGCCGAGTATCGTGAAAGGCTCCGTGTTGTTGCGTGTATTGTCGGCGAGATTGATGTAGATCTGCATGTTGCGCGTGTTGGGCATCGCCTTGAAGGCAAAGGCGAACGAGCCGCGCACATTATTCGATCGCGGTGGATCGTCGGGGAGGTATCTGTTCTTCCATGCCGCATTCACCGCGGAGTCACCATGCAGGCCGAACTGCGCGATGTAGCCTTTGTTCACGCGATGGACGCGCGTGTCGTCGTAGTAGCCCAGTCGTGCGAGATTATAGAGACGGTCGGCGCCAAGTTGGCCCCAGTCCCGCCGGAGCTCGAGGACGAAGACGCCCCTGGTGGTCTCGAAGGTGAGTTGGGACACGGGTGGAGCGGGCCGGCGCCATTCCGCGTTGTCGGGATCGAGCAACAGCGCGCGGCGGTCCGGGCTTCCGCGCGATGAAGACGTCGCGCACGCAGCGGCGGCGGCGAGGAGCAGAAACATCATGCTGGGATTCAGGCGCACACCACTCCATTTTACGAATGCAAACTTGCGGCACCTGGCGGCCGCCCCACACACTTAAGGACTATGCGCATTCCTCGCAACTCTCTCTGCGCCGCGCTTCTCTGCGCGCTGCCCCTGGCATCCTCGTCTGCCCAGACCTCTGCCGGTGTGGTACCCGGTGTCGAAGTGCTGCTGTCCGACTCCCTGTCGCTGCTCAAGGGCAAGCGGGTGGGACTGCTGACGAATCACTCCGGCCGCGACAGAAGGGGCACGAGCACTATCGACCTGCTGTTCAAGGCACCGGGCGTGAAGCTGGTCGCACTCTACGCGGCGGAGCACGGTATTCGCGGCACCGAGAAGGCCGGCGCAAAAATCGGGCTGACGACTGACTCAGCCACCGGCCTGCCGGTGTATTCGCTGTATGGAAAGCAGGAGATGTCAGTCCCTGACATGCTCAAGGACATCGATGTGCTGGTGTACGACATCCAGGACGTTGGCGCGCGTGTCTACACTTTCCAGTGGACGCTCGCGAACACCGCGGCAATCGCGAAAAAGCCAATCATCGTCCTCGACCGACCGAATCCCATTCGTGACGATCGCGTGGAGGGCAATATCCTCGACGTGAAGTTCGCGTCACTCGTTGGACAGTTTCCCGTCGCGCTGCGGTATGGGCTCACGCCCGGTGAGCTGATGCGATTTCTTGCGGGCACCAAGTTGATCGACGCCGAGATCCACGTGATTCCCATGAAGAGCTACCGGCGCGCGATGTGGTTCGACGAAACGAAGATTCCGCGCGTGAACCCGAGCCCGAACCTGCGGACATGGGAGTCCGAGCTTCTCTATCCCGGGACGGTGTTCTTCGAAGGCACCACGGCCACGGAGGGCCGCGGTACGGATGATCCGTTCACGCTGATCGGCGCATCGTGGATGACGGACAACGCGGCCATCGCTGCCGAGCTCAATGCGCGCAAGCTGCCCGGCGTGCGATTCGAGACAGCAACGCGCACAATCGACTCGGGCTACAAGTTCAGCCAGCAGACCATTCCGATGATCAAGGTACGCGTGACGGACCGCAACGCGGTGCGGCCTGTGGAGCTTGGCCTGCGGATGCTGCGCGCGATCTACGCACGCCACCCGAAGGATTTCCAGTGGCGGGTGAGCTCGATCGACCGCCTGTCAGGTACGGACAAGGTTCGTGCAGCGGTTGAGGGCAATACGGTGGATGCGCTCGTTACGGAGTGGAATGCGGACGCGGTGCGGTTTGAGGGCATGGTGAGGGGGTATAGGCTGTATAAGTAGTCGGTCAGTCGGTCAGTCGGTCAGTCGGTCAGTCAGTCAGTCGGTCAGTCGGTCAGTCGGTCA
>JAQBPY010000341.1 GCA_028287285.1 Gemmatimonadota bacterium | reverse complement strand
CACGAAGCGGTCATCCGTGCGTGCGGAGTTCGGACATCCAAGACGACTACCTCGACCTCTCCGAGACGAAGCAGGTGAGCGAGGCTGAGTACCAGAAACGCATTGCGCGAGGACGACCTGTTCCTGGTGATGTCATCTACTGTCGGGAGGGCGCTCGGTACGGGAACGCGGCCAGGGTGCTCGACGACACGCTGCTGTGTCTTGGACAGCGAACGATGCTGTTCCGCCCGAACACGCGAACTGTCACGGAGTTGATCTGGGGCTTCCTGAGCAGCGCAAGCGCCTACCGACAGGCAAGCCGTGCGCTTGACGGGTCAGCATCTCCGCACGTGAACATAGGAGAGATCGTGGCTTTTCGCGTTCCCCTGCCGCCCGTTGTCGTTCAAGAGGAGTATGCACGCGTGATCCGAGGTCACGACCTCGTCCGAGTTCGACTGCGGGAGTCCGTGCGCAAAGCGGAGCATCTCTTCGACTCGCTGCTGCAGATGGCGTTCGAGGCGAGACTTTGAGCCGGCGCATTGAACACCGCCCGGGGGCCGACGGTTTCTCGGCGCGGGCGTGACGATCAGCTCGCGGAGCTTGCGCCAAGCCGTTTTCCGCTCACGTTTTAGCGTGCCTGGTCGAGGCGACGCCCCCGCTGGCGCCAGACGGCACTGCTCGGTCCGATTTCCAACAATCCCGGATGCTTACTAAGCTCAAGAGATCATGAGAGAAAACTAGGTCGCCGAGGCTGCGCCGTGCTAGTAATTACAGAAGATGTGCAGTGCTGCTCGGCGAGACTCAGGCGGCGCACCTCAACAGGTTCCGGAGTTCGCACGCGAGTCCGAGATGGCGCCGATCGTCCATGGCTGGTTGCAGGCGGGCGGCCTTGCCGTGAAGTCCGAGTTCGTCAGTCCGTGGGGAATCTGCGATCTCGTCGGCGCGAGCTTGAACCCTGAAAGGGTTGCGCACCGGCTTCGCCTACATCAGTCGAGAGCGGTGGGCTCGATTACGCGGGCCGCCCTTCTCCTTCGCATCCCAGACGTCGAGGCCACGCGAGGTATCTCCCTTGCGCGACTCACCGAACGGTTAGCGCGAGCTGTGCCCGAGCATGTGGTGCGCGAGGAGGTCGAGCGCCTCATCAGCGATCGCTTCGTAGTCTTGTCAAAGCGGGGCAGCCTGCGAAGAGTTAACGGTTGGATGCCCCTCCATGATCGATTGGTCGCGGTTGAACTCAAGTTGTCTCGCATCGACGAAGTCCTGCGTCAGGCGCGGCGTAACCTCGGCTTTGCTGATGAGTCCTATGTCGCCTTGCCGTCCTCCAACGCGCGCCGCGTAGCATCTGGGCTTCAGCGCTGGGATTCGTTCATGGCTTCGGGCATTGGACTGCTCGCGGTCGGAACGGATCGCTGCGAGGTTCTCGTCCGCGCGCGGCCCAAACCGAGCGGGACTGACGGAGCGATTCAGTTCTATTGCGTCGAGAAGTTCTGGCGGAACGCTCGCTACAGAACGCTCGCTACAGACAGCTAGTCATTAGCGATTCTGCGACCGACTCTGGACGTCGCGCAGTCCCGTCTTCATCGAGTTCTGGCAGCGACCGACCTAGCGCGTACGCTGCCGAGAGATCTTGAAAGAGCGCCAAAGACCGTCCAGCTGGCGGCTGCGACGCGATCGAGTCAAACCACGACTTGTAGAAAGTAGCGACCTGCTCCCTGGCACGCTCGGTTTGATTTAGTGTCGTGAGCTGCGTTCTGATCTGCACCAGCTCGGCGCGGAAGACATGCGGTGGCGCAAGCCCCGCGATCGCTTTGTCTAACCACGGTCGCAACCGGCCCACGCCGGCGCGCCGGCGGAGAGACGGCAGAGCAACACGCGCGGACGCGACGCTCGCATGTCCTCCGGACAGGTAGTACTGGTACCCAGATCCAACGCCGATCGCGGGATAATCGACGAGGCCACGAGCCCACAGAACGAGGTTGAGTGCCCAGTACGGACCTGCGATGCGGATCGCGGAGGGGATGCACTCGTTGAGTTCCTCGTGCAGGGACACCAATCCAGGGAAGCGCGTGTTTCGCAGCGTTCGCGACCCGCTATCATCCGAAAGGCTCTTGTCGACGACCCAAAAACCGTCAGCGCCGGAGGCGTCGTAGCAACGCCTTGCCTGCTCCAGCTTGGGATTTCGCTCCGTCTTGCCATTCACCTGTGCCTGATGCGTGAAAACGAGTGGGAGTATCAGGCAGCCCTTAAATGAGCTCCGACTCTTCCACTGGCCTGCAGCCGTTGCCAGCTCCCGGTTGAACTTGTTGCGCTCGGCGCCCTTGCTGAAGGGAAGTTGAGGCACGGTGATCCACGCCGGTTTGAGTCGGGCGGCCATCTCCATTATCGCGGCAACAAACACTGAGACGGTCGCCGGAACCGGCTTGGACTGGAATTTCGCTTCTCGAACCTTTTCGAAGTTTGGGAATGCCCGAACGAAGTCGAACCACGGCCTCTCGGAACGCGTTTCTGTGTTGTCCATCCCATCGACGCACGGATCGATCCATAGTTTCGAGGACGCGGGCACCTTGGGTATCAATCGCTCCGCGCGCTCGAGCGGGACTCTGACGAATTCGGAATCCGGATAGATCCTGCTAACGAGCCGGGCCGCGTCATCGCCGGTGATGAACGGAATGTGTTCTGCCATGGGGGGACTCACAATCCGGCGGCGCGCCGCAAGTGCGAACAAACGTGTTCGGGTTCAGGGAAGATGAACATTTCGCCAATGCCGACTCGCTCCAGTTCGTGAAGCAGGCTGGCCTTGTGCTCACGCAGAATGGGCACGTACATCAGGGAACTTGCCTGCGCGGCGTTGAGATCAAAATTTCGTGATCCGTGCAGCGTAAACGCGCCCTGTTGCATCGCGATCCGCTCCGTATTCCACGCTGGATCGATCGCGATCGTGCGTTTCCCCCTCGCGTTCACGCGGCCATCGAGATCGAAGTATGGTCGGATGACTCTCTCATCTCTCTGCAGGTTGAAGACGCGTGGAAACGCACGATCGACGGCCTGATTCAACTGGATCGGATTCAAGATCACGACGAGGCCGTCTTCTGCGTCGTGGCGGGAACACGCGAAGAAGAGCGCCACAGCGGCGTTACGCGTCCAGTCGAGCAAGCGCGTCGGGAGACCGTAGTGCTGCGCAACTTGTGTCCACCCGAGAGGGTCATCGGCCGCCGGCGGACGCGGAAGCCGCATCTCCAGGAAGCGCCGCATGTCAGTGACGAGACCGAGCGCCTTCGTCCGTCTATCCGCCTGGGGGAATCTGAGGGCCGACGGCGTCAACTGGAACTTGAGCGAAGCGTGACCGCGAAACCAGAAGTCAGCGTGTGGCCTGAGCAGCGAGTGAAACACCGCGAAGAAGTCGCCGAGCGTCGCGATCTCGTTGTTCGCGTGAATCGGGCAGTCCAGCGCGCAGTGCGCGTATCGAGCACGAAGCCGTGCGCGGACGGCAGACCTAGCCGCGGCCATGCGCTCCCATCTCCGATGACGTCACCATGATGCGGACGCGTTAGAGTGTCGCTCGCAGACCCTGTCAACCCCCGTCGGGAGTACGGCACTGCTGGCGCGGCTCGGCGCCAACCTCCCTTGCAGCTTCCTTACCAAGGACAATGGCCCCGGTCCTCTCGACGTAGGCGTCCCACACGCCGTCCGGACACGGCCGAGCAGGTCCATGCCCCCCAGGCCCCATCCGCGAGCCGGTATTGAAACGCGCCCCGCGAAGACCTTCGTTCTTGCGCTGCCGGATTCACCCTGGTGACATCGCGTGTCGAGCCTGCACGTGCTTCGCACTTGTGCGCGTGTTCGACGGGGGTCACGGTAATGACGCTGACACTGCACACCGCGCTAATGAATTGACAAAACGTGCGGAGATGAATGACCCAAAGGCTTTAACGGAGACCTTCGTCGACGCCGGTCCGCTGTTCACCCTCCTGTCGTCCGTGGACCACCAGATTTTGTACGGGAGGCGCGGGACCGGCAAAACGCACGCGCTCAAATATCTGGCGGAGACGGTACGGTCGAAGGGCGACATCGCTATCTATGTCGACATGCGAGTGCTCGGGTCGACCGGCGGGATCCTCTCGGACCCGAGCATTTCACTTCGTGAGCGCGGTACGAGGCTCCTTGTTGACGTCCTCGCAGAGGTCACGGATGCGCTTGAGCGCTACA
>JAQBPY010000211.1 GCA_028287285.1 Gemmatimonadota bacterium | reverse complement strand
TATCATGGTTCGCATCGGCTGCCTCGACGTCGAGGCGCTTTGCCTTGAGCTGCGGCGACGTCATCTCAATCACGGACGTCATGACATCGCACAGCGGCACGGGCTCCGACGCATACTGCAGCTGGCCGGCCTCGATGCGGCTGAAATTCAGGATGTCGTTGATGATGCCGAGGAGGTGCTCCTGGCTGCGCTTGATGCGCGCGAGCTGCTCGGCCTGTTGCGGCGTCACACTCCCCGAGAGTCCCATCATGAGCAGGTCTGCATAACCGCCAATGGCATTGAGCGGCGTGCGCAGCTCGTGCGACATGGCCGCCAGGAACTGCCCTTTGGCGCGATTGGCTTCTTCGGCGCGCTGGTGTGCCTGTTGAAGCTCGTCGCTGCGCTGTTCCGCCTGTTGACGCGCGAATTCTTCGGCGGCCAGCTCGTGCACCTGCCGGAGGGCGCGCTGTTCTGCCGCGCGGCGCTCGGTGAGATCGCGCGTGACCTTGGCAAAGCCGACCAGCTCTCCGGAGTCATTGTACAGCGCCGTGATCAGCACGCTTGCCCAGAGCATGGTGCCGTCGCGCCGCAGCCGCCATCCTTCCTCCTCGTATTTTCCCTCGCGACGTGCGATCTCGAGCTCGAGGTCCGGCTTGCCCACGGCAATGTCCTCCGGCGGATAGAACGTGGAGAACGACTTGCCAATGATCTCGTCGCGGCGGTATCCCTTGATGCGCTCCGCCCCCTCGTTCCATGTCGCGACGCGTCCCGACGGATCGAGCATGAAGATGGCATAGTCCTTCACGCCTTCCACGAGCAGGCGAAAGGCCTGTTCGCTTTGCCGCAAGGCTGTGTCCGCCGCCTTGCGTGCCGTGAGGTCGCGCGTGACCTTCGCGAAGCCTATCAACTCGCCATTGCTGTCCCTCAGCGCGGTGATGATGACATTCGCCCAGAAGCGTGTGCCGTTCTTTCGCACGCGCCAGCCTTCGTCCTCGAAGCGTCCCACGGCCGCCGCGGTGCGCAGCTCGAAATCGGGAAAGCGCTCGGAGATCCGTTCCGGCGGATAGAAGATGGAAAAGTGCTGGCCGATCACCTCGTCGGCCGTGTATCCCTTGAGGCGCTCGGCGCCTGCGTTCCAGGTGAGGATATTTCCATGCGGGTCGAGCGCGAAGATGGCGTAGTCGAGCACGGAGTCGACAAGAATACGGTACAGCTCGCCCATCTCCCGCGCCATGTCGCCGTTGACGGCGTTCCGGTGGCTTTCTGACTCACCCATCGGCTTGACTCTCTCTCCGTCGCGTCATGGATACTCTGCCCGCAGGTCTATTGGCCGTTCAGCCGCGTGCAAAGATGTGTACGGCGGCGGATGCTCCGTGCCGGCGATGTGGCACCGAAGCAATACACGCTCGGAGAATGTACGTGCACGTACAGGCAACGGCGACCTCCGAGCGGCGCGGTGGGGCTGCACTCCGCACGTCGGGGGAGCAGACGTTCGTCGTCCTGAGTGCAACGAGAGCGCCTGTTCGTGTTGGCGGAGGAGGCTACGCTCCGGACGACAACGCCTGCTAGTAGGCGAGGAGCCAGGCCTTCAGGTACCGCTCGACTTCCGCTCTCTCCATGATCACTCGCCGCGTACTCAGGGGACCAACGCGTGAGAATACTTTCGCCGCTTGCGCCTCGTCCAGGAGCGCCCGTAGCGGACTTGCAGTAAGCCATTCCGCCCAGATGATCGCCCGCAGCGCCGCGTGCCATCGTTCCTGCGTCTCTGAATTGTCCACATCACCACGACGAGAGGCGAGATAGCCCGCCAATCCCCCAAGGATTGAATCCCGCGTCGCACCGTACCGGTCGCCGAGGCGAATGATCGACGCGACCTGCGCTTCAGTGAGCGCCAATCTCTCCCTGTCGTTCACGACCGGCGCGAACAACGGAACGGCTCGTCCTCTGAGATGCGCGTACACCGCGGCGCTGTCGAGCAGGTCGGATCCTTCTCCGATCTGCGTGAGCATTGCGTGCCGTTCACGATCGGCGCCGATGTCGAGCTTCACGTCGAGTGTGATGCGGAATGGATTGCGGAACATGTTGCCATACACCCCGGGCGTGCCGAACTGGGGATTTACCGCGTAGTTGAATCGACGTGCGGCAGGATCGAATCCGCGAACGCCGAGAAGGGTCTGGTCGACAAGTGACGGCTGTCCCCAACCGCGCAGGCCGCTCGCGCCATGCAGGAGCTGATCGAGACCGGCGAGCACATTTGGGAGAAGGGGCGAGCGTTGCAACGTGAAGTCCGCTCGCATCGCCAAAGAGGGGATCGGCGATCGCCTGCATTCCACCGCCGCGAAGGCGGTGGCTTTCGACCCGCAGACCGTATTGAATGGAAAGAGCCTTGCTCGCGCCATACGTATCGCCGAAGCCGACGGCGCCGCTCACATGGTCGATGTTCGACTCATCCGCACCAGTGGACCTGGCAAATGATGCGGGTCGTCTCGCGATGAAGTCGGCGAGCGAGTTGAATACATATGCGCCACCGGCTTCGCCCTGGCTCGTAGTGAGGTGCTGCAATGTCACCTCGAGTGCCACCTTGAGCTCATGACGCGCGTTCGCGGTTGCGATGCGCGTTTCATTCGTGGTCTGCCAGGACCACAGCGTGGACGCGGCGCTCGGCCCACCAGTGCCGGAGGCGCCCACGCTGGACAGGACCGAAGCACCGTCGGGGGCCAGAGATGCCATGAGCACGGTGGCACTCGGAAGCGACGATGCCGGTGTGGAACGATTGTCCTGAGCCGCTACCGTCGACCGCGTCTCATTGAGAATCGACTCGTGCAGGTACAGCGAGTTGAAGGCTTGCAGCGTGACGCCTGCACTCTGCGATGCGCTCGAGTGGAGGGGCAGGGCAGATGGTCCGATGGAAAGGCCGGTGCTCTCATTCCAGTTGCCGCCGAGCAGCAGGTAGGAGACGCGGCCGGCGCCGCCGCCCGGAAACGCCTGAGAAATACCAGCGGCACTCGGCAGCACGCGGACGATGGCGTTATTGGTGAAATCGAGCCGCGTGTAGACACTGGCGGTGGTTGTCACTCGCTGCTGTGCCGCGCCTCCCACGCCTTGATCGATGCCGAACGTCCGGACCGATGAAAGGAGGCGCCGCGCGGAATCCGCATTGACACCGATCGCGGCAAGCGTCGCCGAGTCTGCCGTGGCAAGAGTCGACACCGCGTTCACGCGCCTGCTCGCCTGAAAAGACGTCGAATACAAGGTGGCGAAGTGACTCAACGGACCGGCGATGCGACCGCTCAGCGTCGGCAGCGACGTGCGCCCGCCGAGACGATCCGTTGCAGCCGTGGTCCACTGCAGGTGCGGCGAATCATGTGTCAGGTGCAGGAGCCGCACCGGAGTGAATGTGCCGCTTACGAGGATCATGTCGGTCTGCGCACCACTCGCGGCTTTCGCGGCGTCATACGTGGCCGTGGAAACGCGCAGCAGCCCGGCATCGCGTGGCGCAGCACCGCCGAAGTCGGCCCCGTTGACCGTTACGCGGTTCTGATCGGCGCCAAGGCCCGCGAGAGAGAAGGAGGATGTGCCATCCGCGCCTGCCGTCGTGACGAGGCCGGGAATTCCGGCGAGGGCAAGGGATGGATCACCGCTCGCGTCACCAGTGAGATCCGCGGTCAGGAAGGACGTGCCGTCAAGCATGGTCCGCGCTTCACCGGCTCCCGCCGCCATTCCCGACACATCTCGCGAGGCTTTGGGCCGTCCCGCGACAACCTCGACAGCAGGCAGTGAGCGTGCAGCGGCACTGCGAATCAGGATGATGTCGGGCACCGACACAGCGCTGTCACCTGGTCCGACAGCGACCTGCGTACCTTGGGTAACATACCCCGCCAGGCGAGCGACGACGACGACAATATTTTTTGGACGAGGGACGCGAATGGTGTATGAGCCATTGAGTCCCGAGAGCGCGCTTCCCAGCAAGAGACCATCCGAATACGTGCTTACGGCGACGCGGGGCACTCCTTCGCTCTCGGGCGTCCGGACATGTCCGATGAGTGAAATGACCGGTGTCTGCGACATCGCGGGCGCGGCAGCCATGAATAACAGTGCTGCTATGCGTGGACGCATGCGCGATCTCCTCGATCCGCCATCGCTGCCTGTGTAAGGCCTGATGTCAGCAATTGGAGGGCGATGATATGCGATGGCGTCCTGATCAGCAAGGCCGTCTACGCTGTTGTCGTTCCGCCCCGATAGATTCCGACCGTGCTCTATCTCGACACCAGCTCCATCACCGACGCCAGGCGCAACCTCGCGCTGGAGGAATACGTCTTCCGGCAGAAGGAGCTGGACGACGACCTCCTGTTGTTCTACGTGAACGCGCCGTCGATCATCATTGGGCGCAACCAGAACACCATCGAGGAGATCAACGCGCCCATGGTCGAGGAGCGGGGTGTCACGGTCGTCCGCCGCATTTCGGGCGGCGGGGCGGTTTACCACGACCTCGGCAACCTGAACTTCAGCTTCATCACGCGCGACGTCCACAATCGGTTCAATCGCTACGACACGTTCAACAAGCCGGTGGTCGACGTGCTGCGCGCCCTTGGTGTACCCGCCGAGATCAGCGGGCGCAACGACATCCTGGCGGATGGCCGGAAGATTTCCGGCAATGCGCAATTCGCGACGCCCACCAGGATGTTCAGCCCCGGCACGCTGCTCCTCGACTCGAACCTCGACGACGTGACCGCGGTGCTCAAGCCGCGGCCGGGCAAGGTGGAGTCCAAGGGGATGAAGTCGATCCGCAGCCGCGTGGCGAACATCAGCGAGTTTCTCGCGTCACCGATCGACGTGCACGAGCTTCGCGCGCTCATCCTCGAGCGGATCTTCGACACACGCGATCTCTCGCGCATCCCGCACCTTGCGCTCGATGATGCGGACGTCCGCGGTGTCGATGCGCTGCAGGCATCGAAGTACGGCACCGAGACATGGAACTTCGGCGAGAATCCGCCGAGCAACGTGCAGCGTGCCACACGGTTTCCGGCGGGTGAGATCGACGTGCGCCTCGACGTGAAGGAGAACCGCATCGTGTCCGTCCGCATCTTCGGCGACTTCATGGGACGGAGCAGTGTATCGGAGATCGAGGAGATGCTCACCGGCGTTCCGTACGAACGGTCGACTGTTGCTGCTGCGCTCGAGCATACGGATTTCGCGCTGTACTTCGGTGACGTGCCGCGCGAGGGTGTACTTGCGCTGCTGATGCCGTAGTGGGCTGGTACGCACGTTGTACTAGTGTTGTCGCTCTCGAGCGAAGCGAAGGACCTGCTCTTTCACCAGCACGCGTACACCACCTCGCGATATGTAACTCGTCTCGCATGTCACGCATCCGATATTGGCGAGCACGGTCCGCCGCTGGTGACTTTGTACCAGTGCACCGCCTCCCATCCTGTCGCACGGTCGTCATGAAGCCACGTCACGGAAACAGCTCGCACGTCATCGCGCTTGTGCTCATGCTGGCCCATGGCGTAGTGCCCGCTCTCGCGCAGGGGGCACCGACTCCGCCCGATTGCAGCGGTGCCGACACGAACGCGGCGAATGTGAGACGCTCCTCGCTGCGGCTCGACTGTGGCTCACTCGCCGCAGTGGATGCCATGGCACGGCAGGCAATCGTGGGCGGGTATACACCGGGACTGTCCATCGCGATCGTGCGCGGCGCGCAGCTCGTGTTCAGCCAGGGGTACGGCAAGGCCAATCTCGAGACCGGTGTTCCCGTGACCGCCGCGTCGGTCTTCCCCACGTATTCCATCATCAAGACTTTCACCGCGTCGGCGATCCTGCAGCTGCGCGACGCGGGGCGACTGTCGCTCGATGACAAGCTCGCGAAGTTCCTCCCTGGCTTTCCTCATGGAGACGAGGTGAGCGTGCGCCAGCTGCTGAGCCACACGTCCGGCATTCACGACTACACGGACCGCGCGCGCCCGGATGAGAGAACGACATTCACCTTCGAGAAGATCATCGAGGTCATGCAGGCGCAGACGCCGCTCTACGATGCGGATCCGGGCACCACGTACCACTACAGCAATTCCAACTTTGCGCTGCTCGGGCGGATCGTGGAATTGACGAGCCGCATGCCGTACCGGGCGTACGTGCGCGACAGCGTGATCGCCCGCGCGGGACTGTCGCACACGGATTTCGATGTGCCGGCGGATGTGGTGCCGGGCCGCGTGTCGGGATATTGGCGGACGTCGCTGGCGGGCCAGTTCGTGAACGGCTCGTTCCAGAATCCGACGTTCGGCACAGGCGCGAGTGGCTTCCATTCGACGGCGCTGGACCTTGCGCAGTGGCTCACGGCGCTGTTCGGCGGAAAGGTGGTAAGCGCCGAGAGCCTGAAGGAGATGACGACGCCGGCGCGGCTCAGTGACGGCCGGATCACCGGCGGCACGTGGGGGTCCTACGGCCTGGGCATGGAGATTCAATCGTGCGAGGGCCATCGCGCCATTGGCCACAGCGGCGCGACGACGGGCTTTACGGGCGACGCTCGCCGCTATGTGGACGACGACCTGGAGATCGTGGTCCTCGCCAACAGCAGCACGGCCGCGATGATCGTGCAGGAGCGGATCGCGAGGCTGATACTCGTGCCGGGCACGGGGTCGACGGCGTGTAGCCACTAAGGGATGACGGTCGGCGTCGACGAGCAACTGTCATCCGCAGGAGCGAGCGACTATCGGGAGATGCCGCCCTGGTTATTAGCCGGATAGGCCACGAGGACGGGGGAGTATCTCCCGACACTCGCTCGCTGTGCTCGC
>JAQBPY010000362.1 GCA_028287285.1 Gemmatimonadota bacterium | reverse complement strand
AATGCCGAGCGTTGCCGCACCGCAAGCATCGTGTATCGGCGGGCGGTGAGCAGCGGTCCCAGGGGGGCTGCGTTTTCCGGAGCAGAAATGACGGCGGCGACAATCTTGCCGCGGACGTCGACGTTCGCGACGTCGGCGGTTTTGCCTTCGCCGACAAAGACAACCGGCCCGTCGACCTGCGCACTCGTGGGCGAGACGAGCACCGCATCATCCGGCATGCGCAACCGGTTGCCGTCCAGGGTGAGACGGCTGACGTCGGACACACGGCTGCGCCGCATGCGCCAGAACTGGAAATACGTACCGTCGTCGCCGGCTGGCTCGAGTCCCGCGTCGCGCGCGCGTTCGGCGAGCCAGGCCGAGGCACGGAGCTCGTCCACGGTGCCGCCCTCTCGGCCGCGCATGTCATTGCTGGCCATCGCAAAGAGGTCGCGGCGCAGCTCGGCATCGACAATCGCGTCCAGGGCGGGCACGTCGGCGACGTTACCTGGTGTCACTCGCGCCGGCGAGCAGCCTGCAAGCGCGAGCATTGCGCAGATGGTGAAGCGATCGTACATGGTCATTCAGTGTGGTCGAGGTTGCTGTTGTAACATTCTACGGAACCTTGCGCCGGTCGTGCCACCAGTACGGTGGAGAATATCCCGACACGCTGACGCGTGCGGGATGACAGAAGTAGCGCGACTGTCGGGAAATGTTTCGGCCGCACTTTGCGCCAATGCTAAATGTCCCGACACGCTGACGCGTGCGGGATGACAGAAGTAGCGCGACTGTCATCCCGCAGGAGCGCAGCGACTGTCGGGAAATAGCGTACGAAACCTTGCGCCAATGCAATATCCCGATATGCTGACGCGTACGGGATGACAATGCTGGCGCCGCCCTCAACCGCTGTATTCCGCGCTCGCTCCGCGAATGCGCCACGCGAGGGTTGACAGGAAACGCCTGCCCCCATTATGATATGCTGCATAAGGGAGTCGCGTCCCGATGTCTCGGCCCGAAGTAGAACCTTCGTGCGGTCATCGGCGGCGCGATTTTTTGTTCACACCACATAAGGCTCGCATGACGACCTCGCTCACCTATCAACTCGCAAGCGACCAGCGCACCGGCATCTGCCCGCGTGCCGCGGCCTCGTTCGCGCACGTTGGTCTCGGTTTCGCGAGGGACATTACGCAAGATGCAGATCGAGATCCACAGGCGCAGGGCAGGACACGACACGGCACAGGCTCCGCACGCGGGGGACGTACTCCTTAGGAGTACCACCCGCACGTCCGGAAAACGGGAACGCTACACGCCCCGCCTGCGCTCGATGCTGGTGGGGCGTTCTGCATTCCACCCACGCTGTTTGACACGTGAAGACCTGAATCAAACGCTCGTCGTCGGACGGCACGACATGATGCCCCATGCAGAGAGACACGCGACTCCCCTGCCTGGTCCGCATCCGCTGTCGTCGTCGCTCCGGCGGCGAGCACACAGTCCAACTGCCCCAGACGCGCCCGCGGTGTCTCTCCACCTCGCGCCTGGGGCGAACTCACCATGAGGCGCATATGGGCATTTGCCGTGCGCCACCGGGAGCCGTAGCTCAATGCGCAGCACAGAGCACGATGTCGCCGCACGATCATCCCATTGCCTGACGAAGGCCGGACCGTGAGGAGCACGACATCGAAGATGCGGGTGCAAGTCCCGCCGACCCGATTCCCCTTCATTCAGGTCCTCGCTTCAACAACAGTCAACAAGCAGGTCCTTCGTTACTCTCGGGACGACGCACATGAAAATTTTCGGACAGCACGACGAGAAGACCCTCGTCCAGTTCAACAACGTTCGCACGCAGGCCGTCGACGCCGCGCTCATGGCCGACGGGCACGTAGGCTACGTCATGCCCATTGGCGGCGTGGCGGCATACCGCAACCAGATCTCGGTGGTTGGCGTGGGCTTCGACATCGCCTGCGGCAATGCGGCCATTCGGACTGATCTCACCGTTGAATCACTTGGCCGCGACCCAGGAGAAGTGCAGAAGGCGCTGTCATCGTTCGCCGACGAGATTGCAAACACCGTGAGCTTCGGCATCGGTCGCAAGAACCGCGCGGACGATGCTCCCGTCGACCATGCGCTCTTCGAGAGCGCTACGTGGGACGCGGTGCCGGGCAAGCACCGGCAGGCGCTGCAGGTAAAGGCGCGGCAGCAGCTGGGCACCGTGGGCAGCGGCAATCACTACGTCGACGTGTTCTCCGATGAGCAGGGCGCACTCTGGGTTGGCGTGCACTTCGGGTCGCGCGGCTTTGGTCACTCCGTGGCCTCGGCGTTTCTGGCGCTTGGCCAGGGCAAGGAGTGGGGCGAGCGCGTCCCCGAAACGGAAGTGCTGCTCGACATCGCGCAGCCGGTGGGGCACGATTACTGGCACCTGATGAATCTCGCCGGCGAGTATGCGTATGCCGGACGCGAGTGGGTCGCACGCAAGGTCGTCTCCCTGTTAGGCGGTACGGAGCGGGAGCTTGTACACAACCACCACAACTTCGCGTGGAAGGAAGTGCATGATGGAGAAGACGTCGTCGTCATCCGCAAGGGCGCGACGCCCGCCTTTCCTGGCCAGAAGGGATTCGTGGGCGGATCCATGGGCGACGATGCGGTCATCGTGCGGGGAACGGCCGCGGACGTTGCGTCGTCCACCGTAAAGGATGCGCAGCGTGACGCGTTGTATTCGACCGTCCACGGTGCGGGTCGGGTGATGTCGCGCACGATGGCGGCCGGCAAGCGTGTTCGCCGGACTGGTCGTCAGCTGAGCCGAGGGCTCGTGTCGCCCGGCATGATGGAGAGTTGGGTGAGGGAAAAGGGTGTCACCCTCCGCGGCGGCGGTGTGGACGAAAGTCCTCATGTGTACCGCCGGTTGCCCGATGTTCTCTCCGCGCAGGAAGGAACGATCGAGGTGCTGCACGTGCTCAAGCCGCTCATCGTGGTGATGGCGGGCGCGAATGAGTTCGATCCGTATAAGGATTGATGGTCATCCCGCAGCCGGGTAGCGTCTGTCGGGAGAAGCCAAGGACGGTAGAGCGTCTCCCGACACGCGCACAGCGCGTGCGGGATGACACCGAGACAATTCTGTCATCCCGCAGGCGCGAAAGCGCCTGTCGGGAGATGCTGTACCAAACCTTGCGCCTAATTTGCCATGAAAGACAAGTACCTCCTACGGCACGACCGCCCAATATCCCACTCTAAACTCCCTTCCGAATTACTTAGCCAAAAGAATTAACTGACCATACACTAGTTACGATTACACAAATTGATTTGACAGCCTCTTCACCCGCGAATAAGATACCGTCCCCGCGGTGCAGCGGCGTTCCAGAAGACCTCGTACTAGCGGTTCGACCTTCCCATCCAGCGAGGGACTCTCCCCTCGGCACGATCCGCCCGACTGTGCACACGCGGGCAGCTGGAGCGTACGTCAGTGTCCACCAAAACCCGGTACACCTCATTATGAACAGAAGAGTACTCATTGCGTTGATGGGGATATTCTTCGCCGCCCTCCCGGCTGTCGCGCAACAAGTGACGGTGACGGGCAAGATCACCGACGAGCAAGGCATCAAGCTCTCGGGCGTTTCCGTCGTCATCAAGGGTACCACCATCGGTACACTGAGCAACGGCGACGGAAATTATTCCATCCGGGCCGCCACGGGCCAGGTTCTCCAGTACAGGTTCATCGGCACCATCGCCGTGGAGCGCACCATTGGAGCGGAGACCGTCGTGAACGTCGTGCTCAAGCGCGTTCCCACGGCGCTCGACGCCGTCGTCGTCACGGCGCTTGGCCAGACCACGTCGCAACGCGCCCTTGGCACGGCACAACAAAGCGTCAGCGGCGCCGACATCGCCGGCACGCAGCGCGAGAATTTCGTCAACGCGCTCCAGGGTCGAGTGGCCGGCGTGGAAGTCACGAGCACGTCGGGGGTACCGGGCGCGTCGTCGTCCATCACCATTCGCGGTGTCAGTTCCATCAGCAGCAGCAACCAACCGCTCATGATCATCGACGGCCTGCCGATGGACAACAAGACACTCAATACGGGCGTGCTTGCCTCCGACGCTCCGGGCTCGCTGACCGCCTTCAGCAACCGCGGCGTCGACTTCACCAATCGCTCTGCCGACCTCAACCCCGAAGACATCGAAACACTCGTCGTCCTCAAGGGGCCGGAAGCGTCCGCGCTCTACGGCATTGACGCGGCCAATGGCGCCATCGTCATCACGACGAAGCGTGGCAAGGCCGGACAGGGTGGCTTGGAGTACAGCAACAGCGTCCGCGTCGAGAACACCCGCGCGAAGCCCGAGCTGCAGCGCGTGTATGGCGTGAGCGGCGTCGGCAGCACGACCTTCGCGTACTTCGGCGCGCCGTATGCCCCCAATACCACCTTTTACGACAACGTCGACGGATTCTTCAAGACGGCCGTCACGCAGAAGCACAATCTGTCGTTCAGTGGTGGCGCGGCCGACAACAAGATGAACTACCGCCTCGCGACGTCGTTCACCAAGCAGGGCGGCGTGGTGCCCAACAATGAATATGATCGCCTTAACCTAACCGGCGCGTCCAACGCGCAGGTGAAGAGCTGGTTGAATGTCGATCTCTCCATGGGCTACAGCTACGAGAACAACGACCAGTCGTTCAAGGGCGACGGTGGCCCACTCATCGGCTTGCTCGTGTGGCCGCAGACGGACAAGGCCTCGGACTATCTCTCCGCCGCCGGTACCCGTCGCCGCCTGTCCTCACTGGCGCAGTCCGCCGAGGTGGACAATCCCTACTTCAGCGTCAACAAGAACATCGTCAACTCCAAGAACAACCACGTCATCGCGAATCTCGGCTTCATCTTCACGCCGTTCTCGTGGGGCAGCCTCAAGACCAACATCGGCACCGATAGCTACACGAATCAGAACCTGATCATGCGTCATCCGGAGAGCGCGCTCGCCTTCACCTACAACGGCGTGCTCGATCAGGCGGACGACATCACGCGCAACATCAACACGCAGACGCTGCTGAACTTCAACCAGCGCCAGCTCACCGACAAGATTTCCATCAGTGGTGTGCTGGGCAACGCGGTGTCCGATGCGAAGTCCACGACGGATGCGGCCAAGGGCCAGGACTTCCTCGATCCGAACTTCGTGTCGCTCAACAACACGAACCTCCGCACGGGCCGCCAGACCATCGCGCAGCGGCGTCTGCTGAGCGCCTTCGGCAGTGCGACCGTCGACTTCAGCAACCTGTTCTATTTGACCGTCACTGGCCGCAACGACTGGACGTCCACCATTCCGCAGGACAAGAATTCGTTCTTCTATCCATCGGTCTCGGGAAGCTTCATTCTCTCGGATGCCGTACCGTCCATCGGCAAGCACATGACGGCAAAGCTGCGCGCCGCGTGGGCGGAAGTCGGCAAGGATGCGCGTCCGTACGCGTATCGGCCGTCGCTCGAGTACAAGACCACGAGCAACGGCGGGTATGGCTATGGCTTCACGGGTCCGAACCTCGACCTCAAGCCGGAGTTCGCGCAGTCGTACGAGCTGGGTACAGAATTGAGCACGCTGAATGACCGCCTTGGTCTCGACGTCACCGTCTATCGCAAGCAGACGAAGGACCAGATCGTCAACGACATCCGCGGCAGCTACGCCACGGGCTTCGTTCTCTTCAACCTGAATGGCGCGGTCACGCGCAACCAGGGTCTCGAGATTTCGCTCCGTGGCACGCCGGTCCAGCGCCAGAACTTCAGCTGGGACATCATCGCGAACTACGAGAGCGCGCGCGGCAAGGTGCTCGCGCTGCCCAATGCGCTGCCGGAATCGTACGTATCTGACACGTGGCTCTTCGGCAACGTGCGCAACGGCACGGCGCCGGGTCTCTCCACGCGGTCGCTCACCGGCCTGTACTACCTGCGCAACAATGCGGGCAAGCTGCTCATCGATCCCACCACCGGGCTTCCGCTTCGATCCGCCGCCTTCATCGATGGTGGCTACGACCGCCAGCCGGACTACACCATCGGCCTGACGAACACCTTCAAGTACAAGCGCCTGTCGATGAACTTCCTCCTCGACATCCGTCGTGGCGGAGACGTCTTCAACGCGACGGAGCAATACCTCACGGCGCGCGGATTGAGCATGCGCACGCTCGATCGCGAGCAGCCGCGTGTCATTGCCGGCGTGCTGCGCGACGGCAAGGAAAACAGTACCACCCCCACGCCGAACAACATCGTCGTCATTCCGAGCGTGCAGCCCACCTACTACTCGACGATCAGCGAGGAGCTGTTCATCGAGAAGGACATCAACTGGCTGCGTCTCCGCGACGTGACGGTGAACTACCAGTTGCCGGAGCGGATCCTGTCGCACGCCAGCGTCTTCGTGACGGGCACGGATCTCTTCCTGCTCACCAACTATTCGGGACTCGACCCCATCGTGAACGGAAATACCGCAGCCGTTGGCGGATCGGGCGCATCCGGTATCGACTACGGAAACTTCCCGATCCCGCGCGGCATCAACGTCGGCATCCGGATGGCTTTCTAAATGAAGACGACACGAACCCTCCTCATCGCAACGGCGTTCCTCAGCCTCACGAACGGCTGCCAGAACTTCCTCGACGTCAACACCAACCCGAACGCACCCCAGGCGGTGTCGTCCAATCTGTACCTCTCGCCGATGATCCACTGGATGTTCACGGCGCCGCAGTACGAGGGACGCTTCATCGGCCGGTATACGCAGGAGTGGACACTCTCCAACGGCCAGAGTGTCCTGGGGACGTGGGACAGGATGGGCTACGATCCGTCCAGCGACAACGGCGCGGAGCAGTGGCGCGACGTGTACTGGTCCCTCGGCCAGAACCTCGTCGACATGAATACCCAGGCGGAAGCAGAGCAGCGGTGGGACCTGCTCGGCGTGGGCCAGGTGCTCAAGGCGTGGGGCTGGCAGGTGCTCACCGACATGCACGGCGAGATCATCATCAAGGAAGCCATCGACCAGTCGAAGTTCAGCTTCAACTACGACACGCAGGAGTATGCGTATCAGGCCATCGACAGCATCCTGAACAAGGCCATCACGCTGTTCGCCCGCACCGATGGGGCCGTGGACCCGGTGTATCTCGCCCGCACGGACAAGATCTACAACGGGGATCGTGCCAAGTGGTCGAAGCTCGCGTGGGGCATGCAGGCCATGCGGTTGAACCACTTCTCCAACAAGGCGAGCTACAATCCGGCGGCGGTCATCGCGGCGGTGGACAAGTCCTTTGCGAGCAATGCGGATGACGCATTGATCACGTATCCCAACACCCAGAACGACGACATCAATTTCTGGGGCGCAACGCGCGGCAACATCAACAACTACCGCCAGACGCAGTTTGCGGTTGGCTTGATGAACGGCACGGCGTTCAACGGGACGGTTGACCCGCGCATGAGCCGCATGCTGTCGCCGGCTCCGGACGGTGTATATCGTGGGCTCGACATCAATGTCGTGGCGTTTGGCGGACTTGCGGCGGCACAGCAGCCCGGCAATTTCTACGGGTATGCCGGCGGTACCGGTGCCGGCCTTCCGGGCCGCTACATCTTCGACAACAAGGCAAAGATTCCGCTCATCACGTACGCGCAGCTTCAGTTCATCAAGGCCGAGGCGGCCTATCGCTCGGGTGACAAGGTCACGGCGCTCGCGGCGTACAGGAACGGCATCTCGTCGAGCATCGACTTCGTGAATGCGCGCAACTCCGACAACGGCCAGACGCCCACGCAGATCAGCGCAGCGGAAAAGGCGGCCTTCCTCGCGGATCCGAACATCGTGCCCGCGACGGCTGCGGGTCTCACCCTGACGCACATCATGTCGCAGAAGTGGATCGCGCAATGGGGCTGGGGCCATAACGAGATGTGGATGGACATGCGCCGGTATCACTACACCGACGTCGATCCGGCCAGCGGCAAGCAGGTGTACCCGGGCTTTGTTCCGCCCACGAGCCTCTACGTCGACAACGGCGGCAAGATCGTGCAGCGTATTCGTCCGCGATTCAATTCGGAGTATGTGTGGAACAGGCCGGGCCTGGACGCCATTGGCGGACTGGCGCTGGACTATCACACGAAGCCCATGTGGATCATTCAACCGTAATCCGGACATGATGAGACATAGAACCCTAGCGATGTTCCTGGCTGCAGCCGCTCTGTCCGCATGCGACAAGAATGCTGTGCAGGACATCACCTCGGCTCCCCCGGGAGCCAACATCAAGTTCTTCAACTTCGGCATCAATGCGCCGGGCGTGAACTTCTATGCGAATGACACGAAGTTCACCGCGATCAGCTCCACCTCGGGCGCCGAGTCCACGACGGGCACGGTGTACGGAGGCGTGGGCAATGGTGGATTCTATTCCGGCATTGCAACGGGCTCCTATACGTTCTCCGGCAAGATTGCCGCAGCCACGGACAAGGATCTCGCGATCTCGAAGATCACGGGCACGATCGCGGACGGAAAGAGCTACTCGCTGTATCTGAGCGGCTTCTACGACGCGACCGCCAAGTCCGTGGATGGCTTCATCGTGGAGGACAACTATTCCGCGGCGATCGACTATTCGCAGGCGTATGTGCGCTTCGTGAACGCCATTCCGAATTCAACGCCGCAGACGTTGTACGCCAAGAATACGGTGACCAACACGGAGATCCCGATTGGCGGGCTGGTGGCGTACAAAGGCGCGGGCGCGTTCGTCCCGGTGCCGTTTGGTGTGTATGACCTGAACACGCGCACGAGCGGGTCGAGCGCGAATGCGATCAGCAGGGCGGCGGTGTCGTTTGTCCCTGGACGCGTCTACTCCATCAGCAGCCGCGGCGACATGACGGTTGTGTCGACGACGGCAACGAACCGGCCATTCCTGGACAACACCACGAACCGGTAGTCTGCAGGTGTGCCGCACGAAGTCTCAAACGGGATATGCCGTCCGTTCTTTGCGCCTGATTGGCATCAGAGAGCGGTAGAGTATATCCCGACACGCGCGTTGCGCGTGCGGGATGACATTTTGCATTTGTCATCCCGAGGAGCATAGCGACTACGGGATGTACTGAAGCCATATTCTCCGCATGACCTCTCGCCGCCAGTTCCTCGAACAGTCCGTCGTGGCCGCCGCCGGGCTGTCGCTGCCCGCGAGCGAGCTCGGAGCCTCTCCCCTTCGGCGTGTGGCGGCCGCGAGCTTTCTCGATCTTCGCCGCCCGCCCGACAGCGTGCATGCGCAGACCACCACCGGTGACTATCGCCTTGTACGCAACGGCCTTGGTCACTGGACCGCGAGTGGCATCGTCGTAACGACGGAGGCGAATCGCGTAACGCTCGCGTCGCCTGCACTCGCCGTCAAACGCATCCACGTGCGATGGCGCGGGAACCTGACGAGTACGAAGCTCATGCTTGGCGACGCCTGGGAGCGCGGCTATGGCGACCTGGAATGGCGCGGCTGGGTGCCGGATCGCATCATGCCGTGGTACGTCGCAACTACCAATGGTACCACCACCAATACCTACGGGGTAAAGACAGGCGCACGCGCATTCTGCTCATGGCAGGTCGACCCGGGCGGCATCAGCCTCTGGGCCGACGTCCGCAGCGGTGGCGCCGGCCTGCAGCTCCGTGACCGTGTGCTCGACGTCTGCGACGTGGTGTGCCGAGCGGGGCATGAAGGCGAAAGCTCGTTTGCGGCGGTTCATGCCTTCTGCAAGCAGATGTGCACGAATCCGCGGCTGCCGGCGCAGCCGGTGTACGGCAGCAACGATTGGTACTGGGCCTACGGCAAGAATTCCGCAGCCACCGTCATGACCGACGCTCGGCACATCGTGGAGCTTTCGCCTGCAGGCGGCAATCGTCCTTTTGCGGTGATCGACGACGGCTGGCAGCCCGAGCGCAGCAAGGACAAGCAGGGCGTTGGCACGTGGGATCACGGCAACGAAAACTTTCCCGACATGCCTGGCCTCGCGGCGGATATCAGGAAGGCCGGTGCGCGCGCTGGAATCTGGATTCGTCCCCTTCAGGCAAGCAAGGACATGCCGGACACGTGGCGCCTGTCGCGCGACAGGGCCTGCGTCGATCCCACCGTGCCGGAGGTACAACAGAAGATCCAGGATGACATGGCGCGCATCCGGCAGTGGGGCTTCGAGCTGATCAAACACGATTACACCACGTATGACATCTTTGGCCGCTGGGGCTTCCAGATGGGATCGGACATGACGCGTGGGACGTGGACATTTGCATCGGGCCCCACGCGCACCACCGCCGAGGTGATCAACGAGCTGTACGCGACTATTCGCGCTGGGGCAGGGGACAGCCTGATCATCGGCTGCAATACGGTCAGCCATCTTTCCGCGGGCCAGTTCGAGATCTGTCGCATCGGCGACGACACGAGCGGCACGGAGTGGGCGCGTACCAGGAAAATGGGAGTCAACACCCTCGCGTTTCGTGGGGCGCAACACGGCGCGTTCTACGTTGCCGACGCCGATTGCTGCGGTGTCACCAATGCACTTTCCTGGGCGCAGAACAGGCAGTGGCTCGACCTGCTCGCCCGCAGTGGGACGATGCTTTTCGTGTCACTCGCGCCTGACGCACTTGGTGCGGAGCAGCGAAAGGACCTGAAGGATGCATTGGCATTGGCCGCACTTCCGCATCCCGTGGGTGAGCCGCTCGACTGGCAACAATCCGTGTACCCAACGCGGTGGCGGCTGATGGGCAAGGAGCGGACGTTCGACTGGGTGGGAGAGGACGGCGCCGGTGTCTGACCTGCATGCACAGTTCGGAAACATCGACATCTATGTATTCGATCAGATCCTGCGTGGCCGTATTGCACCGGGCATGCGCATTTTCGACGCCGGCTGCGGCCGCGGGCGGAATCTCGTCTACTTTCTCAACGAAAAGTTCGACGTCTACGGAGTCGATCCCGACGTCGATGCAATCGCGGAGGTGCGCCGCTTGGCTGCGCATCTTCCGGCCCAGAATTTTCGCGCGGAGCCGTTGGAGGCCATGTCGTTTCCGGACGGCTTTGTCGACGTCGTCATCTGCAGCGCGGTATTGCACTTTGCGCGCGACGACGCACAGTTCGACGCAATGTTGCGTGGCGCATGGCGCGTGTTGAAGCCCGGTGGAGTGTTCTTTTGCCGGCTCGCCTCGTCAATCGGGATGGAATCTCGCATCGAGCAGATAGACGGACGGCGACACCGCCTTCCGGACGGCTCGGCGCGTTATCTCGTGGATGAACAGATGCTCGTTGCCCGTACGCGCGCGCTCGACGGCGAGATGATCGATCCGCTCAAGACGACCGTCGTGCAGAACCAGCGGTGCATGACCACGTGGGTGTGCCGCACGTCGTCCTGAGCGGAGCGAAGGATCTGCTGACGACTAATTCCCGCCGCGGCGGCCCGCCGGAATAGCCGGCATCTTGTCGGGCGCAATGCGTGGCAGCATCTGCTCACGGTTCGCCAGATGGATCATCAGCGATGCCGTGATTACCGCGTTGTGCATCACGTCCTCAGGCACGATCCGTTCGTATGTATCGAGATTGGTGTGCCATGTGGTGCTGTTGTACTCGATGTTGTCCTGTGACGCGCCAATGCCCGGCAAGCCGGCCACGGCGAAAGCGCCGTTGTCGCTGCCGCCTTCCACGCGTGCAGTGCTCGCCGACGCACCGTAGATCCCCCATTCCTCGAACGGCTTGAAGTACTGCGCCAGGATTGACGCAGCTTCCGGTGGCCCAAAGATGGACGCGCCGCGCACGCGGCCCGTGCCGTCGTCGATGTTCCAGTAGGCATCCAGCTTTCCAAAATCCCTTGTGGGCGCCTCGGCACTTCCGAAGTGCTCTTTCACATAGTTGTTCGAGCCGAGCTCACCTTCTTCTTCGCCGCTCCAGAGTGCAACGCGAATGGTGCGTCGCGGGTGCGCGCCGGTTGCCAGGAGAATGCGCGCCGCTTCCATCATGATCGCGCAGCCGATGGCATTGTCCGTCGCGCCGGTGGCTGACGTCCAGGAATCCAGGTGGCCGCCAAGCATTACGACTTCGTCGGCCTTGTCCGTTCCGGGAATCTCGGCGACGGTCACGTACGAGGTCTTTCCTTCGGGAAAGAACTGGTTCTGCACGTTGAACTCGACCGACACGGGTGTCCCGTCGGCAATGATGCGGAAGATGCGGCCGTAGTCGTCGGTCCTGAGAATGACAGCAGGCGGCTGCGGCACCGTGTCGCTGTAGATCTGCCCGGCGCCGTTCTGCGCGACGATCACACCGGGAATGCGTCCGCCACCCTGCGCGACAAGTCTAAGAGCAGGCATGTTCTCGCGCAGAAATGCCGTGACTCTCTGGTTAACCTGTTGTGCCGAGAGATGCCCTTCGGCAATGGGGGCCGCACCGCCGCGGCCGCCCCGCCCGCCGGCGCCTGGAAACCCGCCCGCGCCCGCTCCGCGCCCTTCGCCACTGTATCGTGCGCGCACCTGGTCATCCGGTGTGCGCTTTGGACGCTCGGTGAAGTTCACGGGAACGGACGGAGCCGCGCCTATCATCACAATGCCGCCCTTCACCTTCGATGCATACGACGCAAGAAAAGCGGTCAATTCGACGTCCGTCGGTGCATCCGGTGGAACGAGGCTCACCACGTCACCGCTCACCGTTCCTTTCGTCGATGGCGACCACGGCTGCGCCTCGAACTTGAGGTTTGCCCAGACCGGCGCGGTGATGTAGCCGCTCGCCTTGCCCGGCAGCCATCCCACGCCGCGCCATGTGAATGGCTCGAGGTGCGCATTCTTCATTCCCCAACTCGTCATCGTCTTCATCGCCCAGTTCGCGGCCGCCACGTGATTGGGCGAACCAATGGGGCGCGGGCCGTAGACGTCGGTGAGGTAGTGCTCGATCCACATGATCCTCGAGCGGTCGAGTCCCTCCGCACGAATCTTCGCGTTCATGTCAGCGTCGATGATCTCGGACTGCTGCGCTCGCACGGCCGTGGCGCCGCCAAGCATGAGTAGCGTGGCGAGCGATTGTATGTGACGTTTCATCTGCATGAGTCGCGGCGTGAGGAAGGACTACTCATCATACGGGTCACGAGCACGCCGCGTTGTCGCCGAGCACAAAAAGACTAGAACTGCAGGCCCACCGTGATTGGAATGGCCTTGAACGTGTCACCGTTGAGTGACAGCTGCCGGAAGCGGACGTCGAACCGCAGTGCCAGTGCGCCGATGGGCTTGTCCACGCCAAGGCCCACGTTGAAGCCCGCGTGCGTCTCGGCATAGGACGATGACGCGATGGTGCTGGAGCTCGTCAATCTGGATATCGAGGGGCCGAGTGTAATGTAGGGCCGGAGGTCTGATCCGCTTTCTTCTGCCGCCCACGACACGAGATCGAGATTGAGGCCCAGGTCTGAAAACTTCGCGTCGGATACCAGCGACTTGCCCGCGCGGAAATTGTAACTCGAGTACGACGCCTCGGCGCGTAGCCCGAAGCGCGTATCGGGAATGCGAAAATCGAGCGCACCGCCCGCGGTATATCCCCAATTGAGGTTGTCTCCGGTGATGCCGATGACCTTGGACGGGCCGGCGGACGCGGTAAGCTCGAACGCCCTGGCGGTGGAGCTCTGTGCCGACGAGGCCTGGATGGCGAGCATGGCAACCATGGCGGCTGCGATCATGGGCTTCACGGTCAGTGCGACTTGAAGATGTTGAGCAGCGAGCCCACGAAACCGGTATGCTGGGCGCTGCCGGCCGCGAGGATCTCGAGCTCTCCCTTGTCGAGCCAGATGCCCTCGCACTGCGGACACTCGTCGATCGTCACGTGATTCGACTCCCTGGCGACGAGCGCCGTTCCGTCGCGGGGACACTTGTTGCGATCCGCGGCAATACGCGCGGAGCGGTCCGCATCCGCCCGCTCCCGCAGGCTCTTGCGCAGCTCGGCGTCCATGCGGGCGAAATATTCGTCTTCGTTCCTGCTGGGGGTTGAATCGATGGCCATGGTCCGGTAGGGACGAGGGTGGTGAGCGACATGGGGATAGCAGAAATTACCATTTGTCCAGGCATTGCGCTGGGCGGTGCCGCAATGGCCGCGTTTGCCATGCCGCTCCTTCGTCCCTGGTGCTATTTTGCGCGAACCCTTTAATGGAACGCGTCATGGCGAAGATCAAGGTCGCAAATCCGCTGGTCGAGATGGACGGCGACGAGATGACCCGCATCATCTGGAAGTTCATCAAGGACAAGCTCATCCTGCCGTACGTCGACATCCAGCTCGACTACTACGACCTTGGCATCGAGCATCGCGATGCGACCAACGACCAGGTCACCATCGACTCCGCGAACGCGACGAAGAAATATGGCGCGGCGGTGAAATGTGCGACCATCACGCCGGACGAGGCGCGCGTGAAGGAGTTCGGGCTCAGGAAGATGTGGAAGAGCCCCAACGGCACCATCCGCAACATCCTGGGCGGTGTGATCTTCCGCGAGCCGATCATCATGTCGAACATCCCGCGCCTCGTGCCGGGCTGGACGAAGCCGATCGTGGTGGGACGTCACGCACATGGCGACCAGTACAAGGCCACGGACTTCAAGGTGAAGGGCCCAGGCACCCTGACCATGACGTACACGCCCGACGGCGGCGGCGAACCGCAGCAGTTCGAGGTGGCGAAGTACGGCGTGGACGGCGGCGTTGCCATGGGCATGTACAACTACAACGATTCCATTCGCGACTTCGCTCGCGCGAGTCTAACGTTTGGATTACAGCGCAACTATCCGGTGTACCTGAGCACCAAGAACACCATCCTCAAGGCCTACGACGGCGCCTTCAAGGACATCTTCGAGCAGGTATTCAACGACGAGTTCAAGGCACAGTTTGACGCCTTGGGTCTCACCTATGAACATCGCCTCATCGACGACATGGTGGCCAGCGCGCTCAAGTGGGAAGGCGGTTACGTCTGGGCGTGCAAGAACTATGACGGCGACGTCCAGTCCGACATCGTCGCCCAGGGCTTCGGATCGCTGGGGCTCATGACTAGCGTGCTGCTAACGCCGGACGGCAAGACGATGGAAGCGGAGGCCGCGCATGGCACCGTCACGCGGCACTACCGCGAGCACCAGAAGGGTAACAAGACGTCCACCAATCCCATCGCGTCCATCTTCGCGTGGACACGAGGGCTCGCACACCGCGGCACGCTCGATGGCAACGCCGAACTCGAGAAGTTTGCGCAGGCGCTCGAGGCCGTGTGCATCGAGGCAGTGGAGTCTGGCGAGATGACGAAAGACCTCGCCGTGCTGATCAGCAGCAAGGCGCCCTACCTCAATACCGAAGATTTCCTCGATCGCATCGATCAGCGTCTCCAGGCCAAGATGGCGTAGGACATCAGTACAGGCGCTACGCCAAAATATGCTTCGCATTTTCGTACTCGCGACACTGCTCGCACGCATGGCCCATGCACAGGCCGCAGGTGGCCACGCCGGCGACGTCGTCATCGACGCGCAGCTCGACCGCCTCAGGGCGGCTACGAAATCGTTCCAGAACCTCGACTCCGCCGTTGCCGCAGGATATCCGAGGGACGTGGCAGACTGCCTGATTCACGAACATCACGGCGCGATGGGCTATCACCACCTGAACCGCTCATACCTCTCGCCAACGCTCGACCTCACCAGGCCGCAGATCCTGCTCTATGAGAAAAGGGCGGATGGCTCGTACAAGCTGAACGGCATGGAGTTCATCATTCCCTATCGCCTGTACCCGCGCGATTCCGCGGCGCCCGTGCTCCTGGGCCAGAAGCTCGCGCACGAAGATACCCTGAACATCTGGTACCTGCACGTATGGGCATGGACGAACAACGCCGACGGTGTCTTCGCCAACTTCAATCCGGCCGTCTCGTGCGGCACCGCGGGCAAGGTCTATACGCCGTTCTCCAGAGACATGCTGCAGGGCAGCAGCCCCCGATAGCGCTGGACACCGGGCGCGCCGGACGGCAACTTTTACCAACGTCGTATGCTACCGGAGCCAGTCGTGCTGACAATGCGTTCACTCGTCGTTTTCCTTGCACTTGCCACTGCTTCGACCGCCGCCGCGCAGGATCCGGCAGCCAGGTCTGCCCCATCGCCGCCGCTCTCCCGCGACGAGATCGCCTCGCTCGCACGGTTGCAGGTTGCCATCAACACGGCCCACGACTCGGCAAATGTGCAGCTCGCACTGCCAAAGAACACCACGCCGCAGGCACAGTTGGCGCTTCGCGAAAAGCTCGACGTGCAGCTGGCAGACATCGTTCATCATGCCGGGCTCACCGAAGCCGATTACCGCCGGAAAGCGTTCGTCGTCAGCACTGATCCATCCACTCGAAAGGTGTTCGACAGCGTCGTGGTTGCCGTGAGCGGTGCGCCGTTGCCAGGCACATACGTCGCTCCGGCAGCGGTCGTGCGCGCGGTCGTGGCCGTACCGGCAGGTCCGGTTGGTGTACACATTGGCCATGTGGTGAATGCGTTCGGTGACACGCCGGGCGGGCAGGGGCTTCTATCCACGGCGGTGGCCGAAGCGAAGATCGCGGCAACGCATGCCGCACTGGCGATGCGTCAGCCCACGAACCTCGATTACATGAAAACGCACGCCGGCCACGTGATCAATGCCATCGACCCAACCATCATCACGGTTGGCCCTGGACTGAAGTATGGCCTGAAGAAGGCCGCGGCAGGTGTTGCAACACACATCGAGCTGGCCGCGGCGGCGCAGGGCGCGTCACCAAACGTGATCATGCACTCGCAGCATGTAGCCATGTCCGCGCGCAACACGGTCACGCGGTCCGATCAGCTTCTGGAGCTTGCGCAGAAGGTGCAGGCCTCCACGACTGCCGCTGACGCCGCGGCGCTGGTGAGCCAGATGGCATCCCTGGCCGACCAGCTCGTCACTGGAGTGGATGCAGACGCCGATGGCAAGATCGGCTGGCAGAAGGGCGAAGGCGGGCTGCAGATGTGCGAGGACCACATCAAGCTGATGCTCGCGGGCGAAAAGTAGCGCTGCATCGTCGTCGCTCGGCGCTTCGGGCTTTCATACTCTCGAGACAATCACGAGCGGTGACTGCTGCCGCGCATCGGCGACCTTGGCAGGCGTATCGGCCTCGCGCACTACCTCGAGCGTCCCCACGTTGCTGACGTCGACGTCCTCCTTTCGCCGGTCCGTATTCCTGCGCTCCGCTGGTTGCGCTGGCGCCGCCGGCGAACGACGCTGGGCAACGCGTCTGTCCGGCTGACGATCCCACGCGTCGAGATGCACCAGCATGTCGTCGAGCGACCGCACCACGCGTGCGCCATCGTGGTCGCGCCGCAGCACAACGTGCGTCCAGCCCTTCACGCCCACCGGCTCATGCCACGCGCCACGCATTCGCACCCGCCGGCGTGCGATGGTGTGGCTCACCACGCGCTCGTATCGCGAGCGCGGCAGGAGCGTGACCGGATAGAGATCGTCCCACACGCACAGCCGGCCGACGTCGTCATACGATGCGGGACGATCAGGTAACTCCAGGAGCGACGGTACCGAGCCTGCCATCACGGCCGCGATGAGTCGTAGTGACCGCGCGTCGCCCAGTGCGTCGATCGACGCCTGGAAGTAGTGCGTAGTCCTGGATGCCATCTCGCGCAGCGACAGGCATTGGCCGCTGCGCGTGTCCCAGCATCTGTCGTCGACGTCCGCCACAAAGGGGTTGGAGGGAAAGCAGGTGTACTTGGCCACCCAACCTTTGCGCGACGAATGAGGCACCGGCACGAATCCGCGCACCACTGGCAGGCCGCGCGCGTCGAGCTGACGCAACGAATAGTCGGGCCACCGCATGACCTCGCGCACGACGCCCACGATGAGTGTTGCCGTCGCTGCCATGAGCGCGGCATCGGGCGTGAAGTCGGCCGTGATCTCGATGCGATTGCCGCGTGGGCGCACCCCCACGCCCGTTGACCTCCTGTTTGCCGCCAGCAACATCACCGGCGTCGCAAGCACGTGCGTGAGCAGATAGGCGAGCCGTTGCACCGTGCGGCCATTGGCCTGTTCGCTTTCGGACAGGTCGAATGAAACGTTGTAATGCGTGCTGAACCCTGACAGGGTGACGGTGCGGCCATGGGCAATTTCCCATGCGTCGAGCTCGTCTCTTAGAAAGGCGAGATTTTCCCACAACGAGCGTGTGCCGCGCGCGCCGCATCCCTGCGCGATCTCGATCATGGGCGTGGCGATCTCCATGACGCCCGTATCGAAATACAGCGCGCCGCCGGTAGGCAGGTGGAACGACTTTCCCGCGCGATGGACCAGCGGTCCGCGCACCACCTTCCTTGGCGAGCCGAACACATCTTCGGGCTTCTGCGCAATTCCGTCCACGAAGGTCGTGAACTCGGCCTCGAGGCCGATGGCGGGAAGCCTGCCCCCGGCAATCCGTGTTGCTCGCGCGGGTGCCCGATCGCTGCGGCGCGGCCGTTTCATCTCGTTTGCTGACATTCCAACTCTCCTGCCACTTCAGTCCCCGGCCGCCTTTCAGTTCCCTGCTGTCTCCTACAGCGGATCGCCGGCCAGTCGTACGTCGTTCGATATTCCCACGGCCTCCCTCGGCTCACTGATCACGTAGCCGAGGTCGAGGTGAAGGTGGTCGTCAGTCTTTGCGAGCTCCGGGCCAAGGGGACGAGTCCACACGGTCGGGAGCGTCTGCTGTGCAATTATCGCATAGCGTGCGATGTCGTCCTGGTTATCGAGGTAGGTATCGCCAACGCGGTAGATGTTGGCCGCGGTACCCCAGCAGTGCGGCGAGGCGCCGCCAATGCGCGAGTGCAGCGGAGAGCAATAACCGCCGTTTGCGCCAACGTAGACGTAGGTGCCCACTTCCTCGCGCAACCGCTCGAGTGCCAGCGCGAGCAAGGTGATTGCGCACGGGACGTAACGCGGAAAGACACGCAGGGCCGGTGTCTCCCGCACGTCGGTATGGATGAACTCGGACACGGCGAAGTGCGGCGCGAGGTACGTGTCGCGTGCCTGCTCCCACGAATGCACCTCGTAGAACCATCGCGGAAGCCGGCGCGCATATCCACGGTGATCCACGAGCGTGGCGCCCGGGCGCAGCACATCGCGATAGCGCGGTTCCAGGCCGCATCCGTCCACCAGGCGCAAAGGGAAGGCGGCAATGGCGGACGTCATCCGTGTGACTCTCTCGCGAGTGACGACCACGCGATATATGATGCCGCGGCGATGGTCGCCGAGCGTCCGCCCGTTTCGGGCGCCCACTCGGTAAGTACGACGATCGCATACGGCTGCCGATTGCGTGGATAGACGAGTCCCGCATCGTGCGCGATGGTCGAGATTTCGCCAGTCTTGTGCGCCACACGCGTTCCACGCGGAAGTCCGGCCGGAATGCCGCTCTTGAAATGCTGCCCGTGAAGGATGTCCAGCATCTGGCGTGACAGCTCTGGCGAGAAGGCCCGCTCTTCGCCAATGAGTCGCAGCATTGCCGCGAGGCCGCGCGACGTTACACGGTTGTTGATGCCGTGCTCGAATGCGAGGTCGTCCTCGACACCGCGGACGAGCTCGACACCTGCCAGTCCGAAGCCCGTGATCGTCGCGCGCAACGCATCGATGCCCACGAGGTCGAGCAGCAGATTCGTGGCGAGGTTGGAGCTCGTGGTGATCATCGCCTCCGCGAGCTCGCTCACGCGCAGCGTTCGTCCTACTTCGCGGTGGACGTCCGGGTTGGCATCGCGGTCGAGACGCACGCGAAAGGGCGAACCGTCGTACGCACTGAGAAAGCGGTTGCGCACGTGCACGCGCGACTGCGGCAGCAGCTCACCGCGGAAGACCGCACCGAACACGCCAAGGAGGATGGCGATCTTGATGGTGCTGGCCGCGTGAAACCAGCGGTCGGCGTTATGGTGAAATTCGTAGCCCGAGCCGAGGTCGTCGATGGAAACAGCGAGCGCGCGTGCGCGCGACTTCGCTTCGAGCTCCGCGAAGCGGCTGTCGAGGTCGGTTGTGGATTGTGAGGTCGTTCCAGCGTCGGCCATGGCGGACCGAACATTCGCAATGTGAGTGCCGCGGCGATTTTGTTGCCGAGTTCGCTACGGCACCCAGAGCCGAGTTAGCAGCCTACACAGCGATGACTATTCCGTGATCCCAGCTTCTCCAGCAGGAGAACCGTCTCCGGGAAGGGCCTCAGCCGCTGCACGGGCCCATTCGCCATGTCCGCCGTGGTGCGATAGTTAATCGATACGGCTTTCGGATCAGCGCCCTTTGATACGAGGTAGTTGATCATCTCGTTGTCGCCGCGTGCAGCCGCATGGTGCAGCGGGGTGTAGCCGTTGACGTCTCGCTGGTTGACGTCTGCATTCAGCTCTTCGACGAGGTATTTCATCGCGGGCATCCATCCCTCCGGCACGTGGCGATGCGAGTTGCCCGCGAAGCCGTTGCCGTAGCCCACGCCTGCCGCGTTGTGAATCGGATAGACACCAATGCCGGGCTTCTGCGCCTTGGCCGCGGAGTCGATCGTCGCGTCTGCTGCAACAACGGGAGCTACCTGCCCACGTCCTCCGCCACCACCACCGCCGCCGTTGCCGCCCGCTACCGCGGTCGAATCGCCGCCCCCCGCGCCAATACGCCCGCGTCCGCCCCCAGCGCGGCCTGCGGCAACTGCCTTGAGCGACGGGATTGACGGATCAGCACCGGCCTTCACGAGCATGCGCATGGCGTCGACGTCGAGCGCGTACGCGGCGCGCCAGAACACCGTGGTGCCGTCGATGTTCTCGAGGCCACAGTTCGCATTGCCGCAGTTGTTGAAGGAGAAGTACCAGAACTGCGTCTTGAGCCGCGCGTTGGGATTCGCACCGGCGGCGAGCAGCTGATCCATCAGCTCGAGATAGCCCGCGCGCTGCGTCTGGAGAGACTGCGGTTGCGGGAAGCGCGTGCGCGGCGCCCACTGCGTGTTCAGCACGGCATAGAGTGGAGTGATGCCACTGGACGCCGCGATATTCGGATTGGCGCCGTGAGCAACCAGCACCCGTGCGACATCGAATTGACCATTGATCACCGCGACCAGCAGCGGTGTCGAATGGTC
>JAQBPY010000182.1 GCA_028287285.1 Gemmatimonadota bacterium | reverse complement strand
ATGCGTTGCAGGCGGGCCTTCAGCAGCTCGACGGCGGTGCGATGTTTGGCGTCGTCCCGAAGACGTTGTGGGAGCGAAAGATTCCCGCCGACGCGCGGAACCGCATTCCACTCGGCATGCGCTGTCTGCTCGTGGAGCATCCGGACGCGCTCGTGCTCATCGATACCGGGTTGGGGAACAAGGAGACGACCAAGTTCCACGAGATTTACGGTGTCGAGAACGCGCCGATCGGTGGGGTGGGGCCCACGCAGCTCGAGAGTGCGCTGGCGGAGACCGGCTTCACGCCGGCGGACGTGACGATGGTGATCGACAGCCATCTGCACTTCGATCACGCGGGCGGCAACACGCGTCGTCAGGATGATGGCGCGATCGCGCTCTCGTTTCCCAACGCGCGCTACGTCGTGCGTCGTGGCGAGTGGGACTGGGCGCACCGGACGAACGAGCGGACGTCGGCGAGCTACTTCCCGCACAACTTCGATCCCCTGCACGAAGCGGGGGTACTCGAGCTGGTGGATGCCGACATCGAGTTGCTCCCAGGCATCGCGCTACGACACACGCCGGGGCACACGCCGCATCATCAGGGAGTGCTGATCACATCGGGCGACGAGCGGATGTTCTACCTCGCGGACATCGCGCCCACGGCGGCGCATGTGCCGTTGCCCTGGATCATGGGTTACGACGTGGAGCCGTTGGTGACGCTCGAAACCAAGCGCCATCTCTGGGCGCAGGCGGCGGACGAGCGGTGGACCGTTGTGTTCGAGCACGACTCGGTGAACGCGTTCGGCCGCATCGTGCGCGACGGGAAGGGATTTGTGTGCGTTGATCCTTCAGTCTGATTTGAGGCGCCGGAAACGAGAGCAGCCCGCGTCACACTGACGCGGGCTGCTCTCACACAGGACTCGGGGCCGTTACGCCTTCCGATCGATGCAGCCTGTGAACAACGGATTGACGAGCTCCGTATTTGGAACCGGGAACTCCACGTCTCCGCCGTAATTGCCGCCCTTGAAGAAGACACCGGTGGGAAAGACCTGATCTTGCGAACGCCCGTACTGGCGAATGAGGCGCCGGAGATCCGGAAGGCGCTGGCCTCGTCCGAACGTCCAGAACGCTTTCTCGCGGAAGAGCAGAGTGATCGCGGAGTTCTGGTCTGGCGGTGTGGGGAGTGCCGCCATGACGGGAACCGTGACGATGCCGATGACCGGACGGGCTGCCTGTGTACGAAGCGCGTTGAGGATGGTCATCATCCCGTTGATGTCTCCACCCTGGAGCTTGGCCTCTGCTTCGTAGAGCCGCGCATCCACTCCTGATGCGAGGACGAGCGGGTCAAATTGTCCTTTGTACAGATAGCCGAGGTAGAACGGACGAGTGACGCCATCTTCGGGCGGCAACTTCGGCGTGATGAGGTCGCCATTCTGCACTGGAACCCGTGGATCATTCGCGGATGCGAAGGGCAATGCGTTCTTGATGACGTTCGTTGAACCGCTGATGACGTCGAAGCTGTCCGCGACACTAATGCGTGCCGTGGAGTTGTTCAGCGTCCACATGCCGTTCGCGCCACCGGAGGTGGAGAACGTCATGTCGTAGATGTACGACGTCGGCACGGCGGTCACGAGTGCAGCGGCGGCCGTCGCATTCGCTCGGTCCTTCGCGATCATGACCCGAGCCTTCCAGACGCGCGCCAGACGATTGGCCGCGATACTGCCGGCGTCGTTGAGCTTCGCGCTGAACAAAATGGCGGTGTCAAAGTGTGCGCTCGCGCTGTCGTACACTTGCTGGATTGTGAGCGGCGCCCCGTTCACGATCTCTCCGTTGGTAGTGTGGCCGAGCGGGATCCCGTTGCAGTAGTTGTCGGCAAGGGTCATTTCGAAGAAGCCCAACTCCGCGTACAACTCCCCGATCAAGCCAGTGCTGTCGGGCATATAAGCCTGGAGGGCAGCGATGCCGTCGCGAACAAACCCACGCGATTGGGTCACCCCACCGTAATTCCAGTTGGCGACGGCTGGATCGGCGATGCGTTGATCAGTTGCGATGCGTCCGACTTCGAAGTCCGCGTTCTTGAACTCGTCAGCGAGGGTTCCAGCCATCTGCCAGATGGATTCGCCGGACTGCACTTGTTTGAATCGTCCAATCGCACCCACCCGAAGGGCGAGCGCCGCGGTGGGATTGGCCACCGCGGTGGGATCCACGATGCCCGGATTCTGTGGCGCCAGCAATTCCGCCTTCGCTCGGTCGCACCCAGCGACCAATGCGGCTGCCGTAAAGCCGATACCAAGTACCCAACGAGCGCGATTTGCTTGCTTCATGTCAGTCTCGTCCTCGTATGGGGTTAGTACTTCAGGTTGACGCGGAAGGTGAAGTAGGACGGCGGCGGGCTCGTATTGAAATCCTGCTGAACCTCCGATCCACTCACTCCGTAATTCTGCTCGGGATCAACGCCCGTGAACTTCGTCCAGACGTGGATGTTGCGCATGCCGACCACGAGACTTGAACCCCGTTGCGCCCGAAGTCTCGAGAGCACTGCATCCGGCAGGTTCACCACGCCCGAGAGCTCGCGGAAGCGCCAGGCCTGGAAGGGAGAGAAGTACCCGACGCGCGTGGTGTAGGTGGTTCCGTTCGCGTACTTGGTGCCGTACTTGAGTGCCACCGCGCGCGCCTGGAGCTCGAGCGGTGCGCTTGGATCCTGCGTTTCGCGGCACGCCTGCGGATCGGACGTGCATTGGAAGTAATTCCCTTCGAGCGTGTTACCACCTCCCTTGTAGTCGAAGGAGGCGTTCACGCGCATCTTGTGACTGAAGAGGTCGATGCCGCTCGTGACCGAAGCGACGTCCTTGGCGAACCCGACGCCCTGATAGCTGAAGGCACTGTCCACCACCACCTCGCTCACCTGAATCACACCGTCATGATTGGCATCGGCAAAGGTGAAGTTCCGATACCATTGTGAATTGAGCGGCAAACCCTTCATCTGCTTCGTCAGCACAGCCGTGCCCGACTGGATGATGCGGTCGACGCCTGTGCTGGGATCGATGCCGAGATCCACCCACTGGTTGTTGTTGTGCGATGCGTTGACGGTGACGTCCCAGCCGAACCGCGGCCGGTCCAGGAGCTGGATGTTCATCTGCACTTCGTGTCCCCAGTTCTGCGTCGACCCGACGTTCTGCAGCAGCGACGTCACCGGAGAGCCGACGGACGACGGGATCGGCACGTTGATGAGGGCATCCGTAGTCTTCTTGTTGTAGTAGGTGTAGTCCAAATGGATGCGGCGACCAAACATGTCCATCTCGAACCCGGTCTCGAGCTCAGTCGACTTCTCGGGCTTGAGTAGCGAGTTACCGGGGAGGTTCGCGATGATGCCGGGGATGTCCACGCCCGTCGCGGCGTCCACTTTGGCGAGGCTCGTGGTTGTCGTCGTGAAGGTCTGCAGTGCTGCCGTCGCCCCCGGCTGCACGCCATTCGCCCCGTACGCCGCACGGAGACGGAACAGATTCAGCCAGTCGTACTTGGGAAAGAAGCCCTCTTCCGACGTGAGCCATGACACGCTCGCCTTCGGATAGAGAACGTGCAGAAAATTCGCGCCAAACGCGCTGTTCTGATCTTGCCGGACGCCGACCGTGAGGAAGAGGCGATCACGCAGCGAAATCTGCTCCTGGCCGTAGTATCCCAGCGTCTTCACGGCAGTGGGCTGGAAGGAGCTCGTGATCGAGCCAAGCGAGACGAACGTGGCGGACGACCCGAGCGCGGATGCCCCCGGCGCCAGTCCGCGGCCCTGCGCGAAAATCGCCTCGCGCTCCGTGTTCGTGTAATCCGCACCAAACGCGGTATTGAGGTTGGCCCACGGCTTCGCCTGCCACGTTGCCGTGGTGGACAGCTTGGCCGAGAAGTTCCGGTCATTCTCGCGGGAATCGAAGACGTTGCCCTGCCGCGCGGTGGCGCCGGAGTTCGGGCACTCGTTCAGCTTGCAGACGTGATAGCTGTCCTGCGTGAACAAGTCGACGCCCACCGTGCCTTCGTTCTGCAGCCAGGTGAACGGGCGCCACGTTGCTTGCGTACTTCCCGTGAAGCGCTGCACGTCGAAGCTGGTGATGTACTGCATGATCGTGCCCGGCGCGAACGAGTTGTAGTCGTGCAGCGGGAAGCCGGTTGGATCGCGAAACTGTTTCGCGTCGCTCCCGGTCATGCCGCAGCCAGTGCCCTCGGTACCCGCGGGACAGCCCTTCCACCCGTAGCTCGCCTGCCCGGTGTACAGCATGCCGATGATGAGCGAGTTGTCCGGCTCGATGAAGTTGCTCGACTTGCCGAAGCCCGCATTCACGTTCAAGTCGAACTTGGGGTTGAGCGCCGCGTTCACGTTCGTGCGGAAGTTGAGCTTCTGCTGCGCCCGCGGATGCAGCATCGTGTTCGAGACCGGGACGTGCAGGGAATCCTGGAAGAAGCTGATGTCCTGCTGCGGCATCTGCACGGGACCGAATTCGTTGTCGATGTCCGCGCTGGCGAAGAAGCGCAAGGCCTCCGACCCGCCACTCACGTTCATGCCCGCCAGGCTGCCGCGCCCCAGATGAATCGGCGTGTTGGTGGGATCCTTGAGGAGGTTGTAGCTCGTCAGGCTGTCCGACTTGCACTTCGCGCCCTGTGCGAACGTGAAGGAAGGTGTTTCCATCGTGCCCAGCTGGCATCGTACTTCGGATCCAGCAGCGACGCCGGCTGAGTTGAACAGCTTGCCGAAGTTCGCATACGGCGTTTGGTAGTCGTTGCGATCCGAAACGGTCCGGCTTTCGGCCGTCCAGTTCCACTTTGTCGTGCCCGCTCGGCCCTTCTTCGTCGTGACGACGATGACGCCGTTCGCGGCATTGGTACCGTACAGCGTGGCGGCGGACGGTCCCTTCACGATCTCGATGTCCTCAATTTCCTCGGGGCTCAGGTTGTTGAGCACGCCGATCGGCGATTGCCCCGCGGTGGTGAACGACGAACTGTTGTATCGCACGCCGTCGACAACCCAGATGGGAGCATTGCTTAGCGAGATCGACGAGATGCCGCGGATGCGGATGAATGGCTGGCCGCCGACGACGGACGGCGGCAGCAGAACGACACCGGGCGCCTTGGCGACGAGAAGATCCGAGAGGGAATTGACGGGATTCTCCTCGACGCGCTTGTTCACGTCACCGAGTGTGGAGATGGCATTTCCGAGCTCGATGCGCCGCTGCTGTCCCGTGGCCGTCGTCACCACTTCGTCGAGCTGAATGACGGCTTTTGCCAAGACAAAGTCAGCCGTCACCGTTGTGCCATTGCTGATGGTCACGGTTTTCTTGAGCGATGCGAAGCCCACGCGCAGCACCTGCACGTCGGCACTGCCAGCGCGAACTCCCTTGATGGAGAAGCGGCCATCCTCATTCGTGATAGCGTAGTTGCTCGTGCCGATGACCAGCACGCGCGCTTGGCTGAGCGGCTCGTTGGTGCCAGTGGCGGTCACTCTACCCACGACAATTCCCTGCGCCCGCAGCACCTGCGCAGCGCTCAGCAAGAGCATGGCGCTCAGGACAAGGACAGACTTCCTTCGACCGACGTGCATCGTGGGGTACCTCCGGCTAGGGGAGTGCGCTACTACGAATATTTTCACCGACGGGGTCAGGCGGACTCAAGATCAAGCGCGTACATAACGCATCAGGACCGCGCGTCGCTAGTGAATAGTCACCTTGGCCAACTATTCTTTCCGAGTCGTCAGCGTAGGCGACGAGTCGTCGTGCTCGGCGGCGAAGGCGCGGGCGGCCCACGGGACGCAGTTCATCAAGGGGAGCGTCCTTGACTTCCATCCGAAAGCGCCTAACTTGTGGTCTGACAATTAGCTAAGTGATTTCGTCATCTGACGGAATCCACCCTCTGGCCCTCGCGCAGGTTGCGAGGTGTGCTACAGGAGTCCTGATTCAGCTTGCGATCCGCCCACGGC
>JAQBPY010000167.1 GCA_028287285.1 Gemmatimonadota bacterium | reverse complement strand
GGGCGCATGTACGCAAAATGCAGGGCATGTCCCAACTCGTGCAGGAAGGTGTTCCAATCGGTCTGGCCGCCGTGCGGACGCAGCACCAGGTACACTTCGTCGGGCACGAGCACCGGTGCGCAAAAGGCGCGCGACCGCTTTCCTTCACGCTCGCCCGTATCGAAACGAATGCGGCCGTTCGCCTCGGGGTCGATGCCCATCTCCGATACCTGCTTGCGAATGGATGACTCCATGTCGCGTGCGGGAAAATATTCGTCGAACTCGCGTGCGCGAAACAACGCCAGCGCATCGGCGCGGGTCGTTTCCTTGATGGACATTCCGAGCACACGCTTTACCACACGTGGAGCGATATCATCCCACATCGCCTGCGTGTCGCGCAGAAACGCCTCGCACTCCGCACGCAGCGGCGCGAGCGCAATGCCGCTCAGCAGCTCCCAGGTGGGGTTGTAGCCGTTCGCGAGGCCCACGGACTCGGTGATGTCGCGCTCGCGCTGAAAGCGCTCCTTCTTGAGCGGCGCCAGTTCCGTCGACACGAGCTTGGCGCGCGCCGCCTCGATCATCGCGCGCTCGTTGCGGTCGCTGCTGTTCGCCAGATCGATCGACGTCCGCTGAAATGGGATCTCGCGGCCATCGGCCGTGCGCACGATGGCGTCACCTTCCCAGGCGATCTCGCGCTCGTCGAGCGACGCGAGCTGGCGGCTGCTCAACGATTCCACCTGCCAGTCGAGCAGTATGCGCGCCGAGCGAAATTCCATGCTGCCCTCGGCGCTGCCGACGAATGCTTCGCGCGCTACCTCCAGCGAATCTTCGCTGAAGATGGCGCGGAACTTCTCGTACAACGGTTGAATCTGTGCTTCCGCCTTCAGGCCGCTGAGCGATTCGTAATATTCGCGCGACAGCTCCTGGAGGAATACTTCGCCGTCGCGGCGAAGCCGTTCGATGGACATCGACTCACTCATCCCGGCAGGCGCTCGCTCAGATAGCCGCGCACCGCATCGGCGGAGATGCGCTCCTGCTTGAGTGTGTCGCGATCGCGAACGGTCACGGTGCCGTCCTTCACCGACTCGGGATCGACGGTGATGCAGAACGGCGTACCCACCTCGTCCTGGCGGCGGTACCGCTTGCCAATGCTGCCCGTTTCGTCGTAGTCCACCGGGAAGTGCGCGCGCAGGTCGCTGGCGATCCGGTGCGCCATGTCCGGCATGCCTTCCTTCTTCGTCAGTGCGAAGACCGCGGCCTTGATGGGCGCGAGGGAGGGATGCAGGCCGAGCACCACGCGTCCCTCCTCTTCTCCCTCCACGGTCTCTTCGCGGTATGCATTCACGAGCGCCGCGAGCGTGACGCGATCCGCGCCCACCGACGTCTCGATCACGTACGGCGTGTAGCGCTTGTTGTTCGGCGCATCGTAGTACTCCAGCTTCTTGCCCGAATATTCCTGGTGGCGGCTCAGGTCAAAGTCGCCGCGATTGTGGATGCCTTCGATTTCCTGAAAGCCCAGCGTGCCGCCAAAGTCGAACTCGATGTCGAACGCCGCGCGGGCATAGTGGGCGAGCTCGGTGCCTTCATGCTGGTGATAGTTCAACCGGCCGGGTGACAGACCGAGCTGCTCATGCCATTTCATGCGCTCGGCCTTCCAGAACTCGAACCACTCCATGTCCGTGCCAGGCTCGACGAAGAACTGCATCTCCATCTGCTCGAATTCGCGCGTGCGGAAAATGAAGTTGCCCGGCGTGATCTCGTTGCGGAATGCCTTGCCGATCTGCGCGATACCGAAGGGCACCTTCTGACGTGAACTCTGCTGCACGTTCAGGAAGTTCACGAAAATGCCCTGCGCCGTTTCGGGGCGCAGGTACACGGTGGACGCATTCTCCTCGACGGGCCCCATGAACGTCTTGAACATGAGGTTGAACATGCGCGGCTCGGTGAGCTGGCACTGCTCAGCTTCGCCTGGCTTCTTGCTGGGCTTCTGTGGGCAGCGTGCATCCTGGAGCTTGTCCGCGCGAAAGCGGCCCTTGCACGTTTTGCAGTCGATGAGTGGATCGGTAAAGCCGGCGACGTGACCGCTTGCCTCCCACGTACGCGGGTGCATGAGGATGGCCGCGTCCAACCCTTCCACGTCGTCGCGCATGCGGACCATGGCTTTCCACCACTGGTCCTTCATGTTCTTCTTGAGCTCCACGCCAAGCGGACCATAGTCCCAGACCGAGCCCGTGCCCCCATAAATTTCGGAGCTCTGGAAAATGAAGCCGCGCCGCTTGGAGAGCGACACGAGCTTGTCCATGACATCGGGCTGGGTGCTGGCGGGCATGACCGGGATCGTTAGAAGAATGTGTCGTCCTGAGTTCCGACAGCGCCGCTGCGGGACGCACTGCGCGAAGGACCTGCTCTCGCTGAGGCAAGCAGGACCTTCGCGGTGCTCGGGACAACGCTAATTTACCTAGGTATCGAGCTCGGCGCTCAATCGCGGCGGCGGGGGTACGGGCTTCCCCAGCAGGTGCGCGACAATCTTGTCGCCATGAAAGCGGCCATTCTCGATGAAGACCTGGTTTGCATCAAAGCCCGCGACCACGACGCCGGCGATGAACAGCCCTTCAATAGCGGTCTCGAGCGTATCCGGATTGTGCCTGGGGATGCCCGTTACCGCATCGATTGGCACGCCCGCGTCGCGAAGGAGCTCGGTATTGGGAGCAAACCCGGTCATCACGTAGACGAAGCGCGCCGCGATGTCGTCGTCGCCGGTGGGTGTGCGAACCACCACGACGCCGGGCTCGATGCTCACCACGCGACTGTTCCAGCAGGTGGCGATGGCACCTTCTTTTGCACGGTTCTCGAAGTCCGGGCCCACCCACGGCTTGATGCGCTTGTCGAAGGTGGGACCGAAATGCACGAGCGTGACACGCGCACCGGCACGCCAGAGATCGAGCGCCGCTTCGGCCGCGGAGTTGCCACCACCCACGACGACGACGTCCTGATCGAACGCACCATGCCCCTCGCGATACACATGTCGCACGTGCGGCAGCTCTTCGCCCGGCACCTTGAGGTAGTTGGGCGAGCCGAAATATCCTGTGGCGATCACCACCGAGCGCGCTTCCGTGGTGCGCGAAGCGCCCTCGACGGTCAGGGAATGCACGAGCCACGAGTCGCCGGTGCGCTCGAGGCGAAGCACACGCTCGTACTGGCGTACATCCAATGCAAAATTCTTCACGATCGCGCGATAGTACGCGAGTCCGTCACGGCGCGTGGGCTTGTCGGCCGACACCACGAACGGCACGCCGCCGAGTGACAACTTTTCCGCGGTGGAGAAGAAGCTCACGTAGTACGGGTACTGCGTGATGGTGCTGACGATGGCGCCCGCATCGAGCACCACGGCGGAAAGTCCCGCACGCTGCGCGCTGATCGCCGCGGCGAGGCCGCACGGGCCTGCGCCAACGATCAGGACGGCAAACATCACAGCCCAATGATCTGGTCGCGTCTCGTGCCGACGCTGACGTACGTGATGGGTGCTTCCACCAGCGATTCGATGCGATCCAGATATTTTCTCGCTTCGCCGGGCAGGTCGCTCAGCTTGCGTGCATCCGCCGTGGAGCGCTTCCAGCCCTCATAGCTCTCGTACCGCGGTACGACCTTCTCGAAGACAAGCAGGTCGCTCGGAAAGTCGTCGTGCAGCTCGCCGTCGATTTCGTAGCCCACGCAGATTTTCAGCTCCGGAAGCGTATCGAGCACGTCCAGCTTGGTGACGGCAAGGTCGCTCAGGCCATTCACGCGCGTGGCGTATTTCACCACGAGCGCATCGAACCATCCGCAGAGGCGTGCGCGGCCGGTGGTGGCGCCGTACTCATTGCCGAGCGCCCGCACTTCGCTCTGGAGCGGCTCGGCGAATTCCGTTGGCAGTGGTCCATTGCCCACGCGCGTGGTGTACGCCTTGACCACGCCAAGGACCCGGTCAATGGCGGTGGGTCCAATGCCTACGCCCACCGCGGCGCCACCGGCCGTTGTATTGCTCGACGTCACGAAGGGATAGGTGCCATGATCGATGTCGAGCAACGAGCCCTGTGCACCTTCGAGCAGCACGGATGCCTTGGACTTGACCGCACGGTGCACCGTGAGGCTGACGTCTTCCGCGAGTGGCAGGAGTCGCTCTGCCAAATGAGCGAGTTGCGCGAGCACGGCGTCCACGTCAATGACTTTATCCGACCCATTCCGCGCCAACCTCGCCTGCGCATACTCGGCGCCTCTGGCCACGATCTCGCGCAGCTTGTCGGGGTGACGAAGGTCGAGCACCCGCACGCCGCGGCGCGCGATCTTGTCCTCGTACGCCGGCCCGATGCCGCGGCCCGTCGTGCCAATGGCCTTACTCGATGCGCTCGAGCCGTCGACCATCTTGTGGTAGGGCAGCACGAGGTGCGCGCGATCGCTGACGTACAGCCGTCCTTCCACGTCGATGCCCGCTTTCACCAGTCCGTCGATCTCGTCGAACAACGTATCGGGATCGAGCACGACGCCGTTGCCGATGGCGCAGCGCACGCCGGGATGCAGGATGCCGCTTGGGATCTGGTGGAGCACGAAGGAACGGTCGCCAAGGTCCACCGTGTGGCCGGCGTTGGCGCCACCCTGGTAGCGCACGACCCAGTCGGCGCGTTCGGCCAGCACGTCAACGAGCTTGCCTTTCCCTTCATCTCCCCACTGGGCGCCAACGACAACAATGACGTGCGATTCCGGTCCGAACATGGCGCTCCCGAGCGGTGGCGATGCTGCACACGCAAAACGCCCCGCTGGTGCGCGGGGCGTTGGTTCAATCTATGAGCCGAGGTAGCGAAGTCAACGATCCAGCGGCTTTGGCCTCACGTGAGCGCCGCGAACATGATCCACGCCGCCATGGCGACGCCGATGCCCACCTTCACCGCCGCCGAGAGGGCACGCCCAATCAGCGCACCCGTTGCCACTCGCGTAGCCACGCCGCCTCCACTCCCCTGCGACAGCTCTGCCACGAAAGCACCAACGAACGCCCCGACGAATGCCCCGATCACCGATCCGACAATGGGCACGGGCACGCCCATGAATGCTCCAATCATTCCGCCAATGATGGCACCCCAACCCGCCCGGCGAGAGCCTCCGTATTTCTTCGTATAGCGCGCCGTGAGCACCCACTCGAAGACTTCGCCGACTACCGCAAGCAGCGCCACCATCACCACCGTGAACATGCCCACCGTGCCTGGCACCAGCAGCGAATAGCCCAGGGCGGCGGCGGCAATGATCATGGTGCCAGGCAAGCCGAATGGAATCATGACGAGACCGAGCACGAGCACGAGAATCAGGATCAGTACGCTCATTGGGCAAGCGCCTCCGCGGCACGTGCGAGGATGAAGCCGACGTCGTCGATTGAACGGCCCTTCAGGTTCCCAAGCGAATCGGCGGCCGTGTGAATGCGCCTCAACGTGGCCAGCGAGCCGTGGCTCACGGTTACCGCGCTCCATCCAGCCTTGGCCAGCGCCGATGAATCCGTGAGCAGACCCAACGGCATCCGTCGCACGCGCACGTTTACGGCCGCGGCTGCGCGCACTGCATCCACAATCCGTACTGGTGCCGCTGCGTTGAACATGATCACGAGATCTCCATCGTCATCGACTCCGTCGCAATTGAGTGCGACGGCCGGCGCGCGCCCACGCACCCACGCTCGTACACCGGCAAGCCCGAGCTCCTCCGCACTAGGTAGAAGCACACCGCACGCCACATCGGTGCGGAGCCGCGCCGCCGCGACGAGCACGCTTGCCACTCCGGATGCGTTGTCCACGGCGCCGTGGGAGCGCTCTCCCACCACGCTCGCCGCTACGGGAACGCCCCCAGCGAGCGCCGCTGCCAGCACGCCCCACCAGACCGTACGCACGTCGGCACCGGATAGTGTCAGCGCCACGGCGACATACGCACCCAGAAGCGCGAACAGCAGGGTGAGCACCCCCGCGACGCGCACGGCGGATGGGATGGGTTGTGACTTGCTGTCCAGGTGCGCCACGAGCCAGACTCTGGGCTCCTCAGTGCCTCGTGTCGCCACGAGATTCACGCTGGACGCCCGCAGGAGTGGCATGGCCTGCTGCGCAGAGCCGAACATCCAGCGCGCGAACAGCGCCGTTGTGACGGAACCGCCCACGAGAACGCACATGCCGAGCATGGTATTCGCCCGAAGTGCAAGACCTGCGGCGAGCGCCACGGCGAGTGCAAGGATACCACCGCCCACGGGCGTACCGTATCGCCCTGGAAATTCCGAGTACGTAAACGGATCCTCGCGGACACGGAAGCCAAGGGCAGCAAGCTCGCGCGATGCGTACGTGCGAGCGTGCCGTTCGGCCACGGAGCCTGCGGGTCGCGCGTGTTGTGCCAGCGCCTCGAGATGCCGAACGCCTTCGCGTTTGGCGGCGTGGGTCACGCGGCCGGCGCCAGCTCCGCCGCGAGCATCAATTCATCGAGCACTGCGCGCGCCGGTGCCGCGAGTGAACGCAGCGGCGGGCGCGGAACGCCACCTTTCAGGCCCACGTGATCGAGTGCTGCCTTGACGCCAGGCACGCCCATGCCGCCCACGATCTTGCCTGCGAGTGGCGTAAGCACTTCCTGCGCACGCCTTGCTCCCTCCATGTCGCCGCGCTCGTGCGCGCGCAACACGTCGAACGTCAATGCCGGAGCAAACAAGGACACCGCGAGAATGGCAGCGTCGGCGCCGAGTGCAAGCGCTTCGCCGTACAGCACTCCACTGCCCGTGAGCACCTTGAACGAATCACTCCTTGCCTGGAGATAGCTCGAGAACAACGCGGCTTCTCCGGCGCTGTCCTTCATGCCGACGATATTTTCGTGTCTCGCCAGCTCGGCCACGACCTCCGGAGGAATCGCGAAGTGCATGTACTTCGGGATCGTGTAGAGCAGCACCGGAATGGGGCTCTCGTCGGCGACGGCGTGGTAGTGGTCGAGCAGCGCGTCCGCCGTCATGGCACCGCTGTAATAATGCGGAGCCACCACGAGCACGCCGTCCGCGCCCCACTCGGCCGCCATTTTCGATCGGGCAATCGTCGCTCGCGTGGACTCGGCCCCTGTGCCAATGAGCAGCGTGCGATCGCGAGGTACTTCAGCACGTGCCGCATCGACGAGCGCGCGACGCTCCGCCTCATCGAGCAGTGCCGCCTCGCCCGTGGATCCGGTCACGACGATGCCGCTCACGCCCGCGTCGAGATGCGCGCGGATGTTGATGGAAAATGCGGCGATGTCGACGTCACCGCTGGACGCGAAGGGCGTGACGACGGGCGCGAGAATTCCGGTAAGCGGGATCACTTGTTCAGGAAGTCGAAGGCGCCGCCCTGCTGGATCCCGTCGAACCCACCGGGCGCGCTGTTCTGCGAGTCCGGAATGATGGAGGGCGCCGTCATTTCCGCGGCCGTGGATGCGGAGGCCGTAACGGTTGTGGAGACGCGGCGGAACATGTTCATCTTGAGCTCGAAGTCCGAAGGATTCGTGGCAGCGGACATCGCCGTGTCGAACGTGACCTCGCCACTCTGCACGAGATCCGAGAGATGCTGATCGAAGGTCTGCATGCCGTACTGATCGCGTCCGTCGGCGATGTAGTCGCGGATCTCGCCGATGCGCTTGCCGTCGGCGATCATGTCGCGTACCGCCGGCGTGACGATGAGAATTTCCGCGGCCACGGCGCGGCCGTTGCCATCAGCGCGCGGCAGCAGCCGCTGGGACACCACCGAATGCAGCGTCTCGCTGAGCCGGATGCGCACCACTTCCTGCTCTTCGGGCGGGAACATGGCCATGATGCGGAGAATGGTGCTCTGTGCGTCGGGGGTATGAAGCGTGGAGATGAGCAGATGTCCCGTTTCCGCGGCCTTCATCGCGGTATCGATCGTTTCCGCATCGCGCATCTCGCCAATCATCACCACGTCCGGATCCTGACGCAGCGCCGCCCGCAACCCCATCTTGAAGTCGGGCACGTCGGATCCGATTTCGCGCTGCGTGATGGCGCTCTGGATGTCCGTGTGAAGGAACTCGATGGGGTTTTCCAGCGTGAGAATGTGTCTGTTCTCATGCTGGTTGATGTAATTCACCATGGCGGCCATCGTGCTCGACTTCCCCGAGCCCGTTACGCCGGTGACGAGTACCATGCCGCGCTCCGCCTGCGCCACGCGCTCGAGCGAATGCGGCAGGCGCAGCGTGTCAAAGGTAGGGACGTCGAAGGGAATGACGCGCATGACGATCATGAACGTGCCGCGCTGTTTCATGATGTTCACGCGGAAACGGCCAATGCCCGGCGATGACCAGGAGCAGTCGTAGTCCATGAGCTTGTCCAGCCGCGCCTTGTCGTCTTCGTTCGACATGAGGTGCAGCGCGATGGTCCGCGTCTGCTCGGGCGTCAGCGCCTGCTTGGTGAGCGGCACCAGCTTGCCATGGATGCGGGCGCGGAAGGTGTCGCCCGCCTTGATGTGGAGATCCGATGCGCCGCGGTCCACGGCAGCCTTGATGATGCGTTCCATGTGATCAGTATCCTGCCTTCTTGTCCACGAGATTTCGCAACGGCTGGCCGGCGACATAGCGCCGCCAGTTGTCGAGAAAGAGATCCAGCGACCGGGGCCAGAAGCGGCCCGGTGACACCGGGGAGACGTGCGGCACCACGAGCGCCGATCGAAGCTGCCATAGGCGACTGGAGGTCGCCAGAGGCTCCTGCCGAAAGACGTCGAGCACTGCTCCCCGCAGCCGCTGTGCGTCGAGCAGGTCGGCCAGCGCCTCGTCGTCGATCATCGCACCGCGCGCCACGTTGACGATGATCGCGGTGGGGGGGAGCAGCTCGAGGCGGCGGCGAGTCATCAGCTCGTTCGTATCGGCCGTCAGGGGCGCGGCCAGTACCAGCACGTCCGCGCGCGGCAGCTCCTTGTCGAGGTCGCTGAGCGCGGCCGCCTCCGCGAAGCCATCGGGCGCGCCGAGCTCGGGGCGGCGGCGTATGCCAACGCAGGTGGCTCCCAGCGCAGTCAACCGGCGGGCCGCCTCTCCGCCCAGTCCTCCAGTGCCGACGATTACCACGCGCGCGCCGCTCACCTCGCGGATGGGCGCGTCGTCGGCCACGAAAAATGCCTTGCTCCATTCGCCGCGCCGCTGCTGTTCAATGGCGACGTCGAGCCCGCGCATGAAATGCAGGATGCCCGCCACGACGAATTCGGCGATTGGTGGCCCGTGAACGCCCGCGGAGTTGGTGAGCAGGACGTCCGATTCCGCGATGCCCGACTTGAGCACATTCCCCACGCCGGCCGCGGCCGAGTGCACCCATCGAAGGCGCTTCGCCGCGCTGAACAGGTCCGGCGTGATGCCGAATCCGAAGTAGACTTCGGCTCCGGGAATGAGCTCCATGGCCTCGGTGCTCGCTCCCTGTGGTCCGTCGCCGTCGGAGCTCGTGGGTGCCGTGACCACCGCGATCTCCCATCCCGGTGGTGCCTCCGCGCGAATTCGTGCCTCGCCGTGGGGCGGGATGGCCCAGTTGCGCGAAGTGGCAGCGAGGTCGACGACGATCCGGCGCACGTCAGTCAACGTGGACACCAAAAATGTTGTCTCGGCTCAACAGGCTCGCGGTCATGATCTCGAACTGCCGTGCCGGTCCGGACAACTTGAGCTCGAACACCCGATCTTCGGGATGGTCGAAGATACGCTGCGCGTCAATCTGAATGCCGTGGGAGCTCAGTACTGTCGCAATCTCGCCGGGCGGGGTGCCGACCTTTGCCCGCACCGTCGCACTCACCACGCGTCTGGCGCGTCGAACCCAGTGCTCCAGCCGGCCAAGGCCGGCAAGCACGAACGTGACGAGGAGACCCGCACTCATGCCTTCCACATAGAAGCCGGCGCCCACACTCATGCCAATGGCGGCAACCACCCAGATGGTCGCGGCGGACGTGAGCCCCGTGACCACGCCCTGCGCCTGCATGATCGTTCCGGCGCCGAGGAAGCCCACGCCACTCACGATCTGGGCGGCAATGCGACTCGGATCTCCAATGCGTTTTCCGTCCGCGATGCCAATTCGGATGGACACATCCATGAGCAGCGCCGCGCCAATGCAGATGAGGATGTTGGTGCGAAGTCCGGCGGGCTTGCCCGCGAGCTCACGCTCGAAACCAATGATGCCGCCGAGTAGCACGGCCAGCAGCAGCTTGACGAGGAGATCGAGGCGCAGGGTGCGCACGATGTCCATCATCTGGGGAAGGTCGGCGGCAGGGGGTGCGGTGAGGATCTCGAAGCTCCAGGGCGCCGGGAATTCAGGCAGCCGGCGTGGGGTGGTGCGATGGAAAATGCGTCTCCCCACCCCGGTGCGCCAGCGAGACACTCTCCGGCTCCCGCTCGAGCTCCGACAATGTGACGTCGAAACCCGCCTGCAGTGCGAGCAGCACGGCAGCGAGCACGATGATCGGCCGCCGGTGCTGTGGCTCGCGGCCAAGGGAACGCCAGTACAGCCAGCACGCCAGGCCGGTCAGCAAGGCTTCGAGCGCGAAGTCGGCGTAGAAATGGTGATAGAGGTCGAACCCGATGGACGAATCCAGATCGGTAACGGGCTTGACCCCGGTGAACGCATCCGCGGGCCAGTGCACGATCCAGCCAATGAAGATGGCGAGCGCGCCCGGCCTGCGAGCGAAAAACGCATAGAGTCCGGCCGCGATGGCGCCGCCAAGGAGTACTGCGGGAATGGAATGCGAGTACGGACCCGTGCCCGGACGAGGTGCGGGAATCATGAGCAGGATGTCGAGGAAGTCCGGCCCATAGCACGCAAGCACCAGGGGCAGCATCGGGACGTCGCGATTCCGTGCCTTGATGATCAGCGCAATGGCAGCGTGGCCTGCGTACATCCTAGCGCGGCCGGTGCAGCCAACGATCCACGACGTACACCGCCACCATTGGCGCGAGCAGCGCGGCGAGCAGGTCGAACCACTGCACGCCCCACCGGGTGATCGCCGGCACCAGCACGAGCAATGCCGCCGTGATCACCACTCACGCACCGCTGTCATGCCGTGAACCCCATGCGCTCGCGCACGCCGCGCATGGTTTCCTTCGCAATGGCCCGGCACTTCTCGGCACCCGAAGCGAGCGCGTCGTCGAGCAGCGCGGGGTTTGCACGCAGCGATGCTGCCCGCGTCCGAATGGGCACGAGCTCCGTCTCCATCGACCCGGCGAGGACCTTCTTGCAATCCACGCAGCCCCAGCCCGCCGTGGTGCATTGCTGCGCGACGTGGGCGACTGTGTCCGGCGAGCTGAATGCCTTGTGCAAGGTGTAGATGTTGCAAACGTCGGGATTGCCCGGATCGGTTTTCCGGAGCCGGGCCGGATCGGTCATCGCGGGCCGCAGCTTTGCCCAGATCTCCTCGGGCGTCTCGAGCAGGCCAATGGTATTGCCCGTCGACTTGGACATCTTGGACGAGCCGTCCAGCCCCATGATGCGCCGCGTTGGTGTCAGCAGCGGCCTGGGTTCCGGAAAAAAGTCCGCGTCGGCGGCAAACTGTGCATTCCAGCGTCGCGCAATGACGCGCGACAGCTCGAGATGCTGCACCTGGTCTTCGCCAACGGGCACCGTGTCGGCGCGATACAGCAGGATGTCCGCCGCCTGGAGAATGGGATAGTTGAGCAGTCCCGCGTTCACACTCTCCTGCCTGGCCGACTTGTCCTTGAACTGCGTCTGCCGCTCGAGCTCGCCCACCGGCGTCACGGTGTTGAAGATCCACGCGAGCTCAGTATGGTCCGGCACGTCGGACTGCACGAACAGGCTGCACCGCTCCGGATCGAGTCCAGCCGCGAGCAGACCAAGGGCCATCTCGCGACGGCGCTGGCGCAACTGGCTCGGCTCGTAAGCGGCGATGATCGCGTGGTAGTCCACGATGCAGAAGAACGACTCAGCCGTTCCCTGCAGCGCCACCCAATTCTTTACAGCACCGAGATAGTTCCCAATGTGGAGCTCTCCCGACGGCTGGATCCCGCTGAATATGCGTGCCATCCGGAGAACGTAATGAGCGCGTTGGATATGGGGCAAGGAAGTTCGGACATGGCACCCAGCGCCGCCACTCGCGCCGAGCGTCGCGGGCTGCTCGCCACGTGCGTTGCCGCGGCGGCAAAGTCCGCAGACGTCATCCGCGACGGCGCCAACCGGCGGTCGTCGCTCACATGGGAGTCCAAGGGCCAGTTCGACTTTGTCAGCATCGTGGACCGGGCTGCCGAAGCGGCGTTGGCGGAGGTCATCTCGTCGCGGCATCCGGACGCCACCTTGTTGGCGGAGGAGGGCTCGCCCAACGCCAGCGCGATGCAGGGCCTGGTGTTCGTTGCCGACCCGCTGGACGGCACCACGAACTTTCTGCATGGACTTCCGTGGTATGCCGTGTCCATTGCAGCGCTCGTGGACGGAGAAACGGTGGCGGCTGTGGTCATCAATGCCGCCACGGGCGAGCTCTACTCCGCGACGCTGGGCGGCGGCGCCCGGCGGGCTGGTGAGCCGATGCGCGTGAGCGAGACCACCGATCCCTCGCGGTCGCTCATCGCAACGGGGTTTCCCTTTTCACGCAACGAGGAGATCGTGAGGTATCTGCCAATGCTGCCGGCCGTCATGCGTGCCACGGCCGGCATTCGCCGGTGCGGCGCAGCCGCGCTCGATCTGGCAGACGTCGCGTGCGGCCGGTACGAGGCGTTCTTCGAGCTGCGCCTGAATGCGTGGGACATGGCGGCCGGCGCGTTGCTCGTGCGCGAGTCGGGCGGCGTCGTGACCACCATTGACGGTTCGCCGTGTCCCATTGCCGAAACGTCGATCATTGCCGGAAGCCCGGCCATGCATGCGTGGCTGCTTCACACGCTGCACGCAACGTGAAAGTTTTTCCCTGACCGCTCTGTCGTCCTGAGCGCAGCGAAGGACCTGTTTATTTCTTTCTGCTGTTCAAATCATACCGCCCGGTCCATGAAACTCATCGAATGCGTCCCTAATTTTTCCGAAGGCCGCCGCCCGGAGGTGGTTGCCGCCATCCGCGACGCCATCGCCGGCGTGGCCGGTGCACACGTGCTCGACGCCAGTGCCGACGCCAGCCACAATCGCTGCGTCATCACTTTTGCCGCACCCATCGAGCATGTGGTGGACGCCGCCTTTGCCGGTATTCGCAAAGCCCACGAGCTCATCGACCTCACGACCCACAGCGGCGAGCATCCGCGCATGGGTGCCACGGACGTCGTCCCCTTCATTCCGCTCGAAGGGTCCACCATGGAAGATTGCATCGCGCTCGCACGACAGCTTGGTGAGCGCGTGGGGCGCGAGTTGAGCATCCCAGTCTTCCTGTACGAGCGCGCCGCCACGCGGCCCGATCGCGAGAACCTTGCGGACGTCCGCCGCGGCGAGTTCGAGGGCATCCGCGACGAGATCGGCAAGACGCCGCAACGCACGCCGGATTTTGGGCCGTCTGCCGTTCATGCAACGGCGGGTGCGGTCGCCATTGGTGCCCGCCCGTTTCTCGTCGCATACAATGTCTACCTTGGCCCCGCATCCAACATGCCGGTGGCCAAAGAGGTCGCCAAGGCCCTTCGTGGCTCATCAGGCGGTTTGCGCTACGTGAAAGCGATGGGCTTTGAAGTCGATGGCCAGGCGCAGGTGTCCATGAATCTCGTGGATACGGAGAAGACTCCACTCCACCGCGTGTTCGACATGGTGAAGATGGAGGCCGAGGCGCGCGGCGTTTCGCCGACGTGGAGCGAGATCATCGGCCTCGTTCCGGAACGCGCGTTGTTCGACGCTGCCGCGCGGCACATCCAGTTGCGCGACTTTACCCCAGAGCTCGTGCTCGACAGAAAAGTCCGTGCGGCAATTTCCGGTGGCGAGTCGCTGAGTGGCTTTGTGGGCTCCGTTGCGTCAGCAAGTCCCACCCCTGGCGGCGGTAGTGTCGCGGCACATGCCGGCGCTCTTGGTGCCGCGCTTGCGCAGATGGTGGCCGGTCTTACCGCTGGCCGGAAAAAGTACGTGGCGGTGGACGCAGAGATGCGTGATCTCGCCGTGCGCGCGGCCGCACTCGGCAACACGCTGAGCATCCTCGTTGCACGCGATGCTTCGGCTTACGCAATTGTTGCAGCTGCGTATAAACTGCCCGCGGAGACCGACGCAGAGCAGGCCGACAAGATGGCAAGAATTGACGACGCGCTGATCCATGCCGCCGAAGTTCCGCTCGAGACCACGCGCGCCTGCGCTGCCGTCGCCGAACTGGCGCTTGTGGTTGCAGAGCGTGGTAACACGAATGCGGTGAGTGATGCAGGCGTCGCCGCGCTGATGGCCGAAGCGGGCTGCGTCGGATCTGCGTACAATGTACGCATCAACGTGGCGTCGTTGACGGACAAGGCGCGCGGTGCGGCACTGGCCGAGGAGGCGCTTCGCCTGGTGGCACAGGCGAAGGAAATCTCGCGCAGGACATTGGAGCTCGTCGACCGCGCCATCGGCTGACCCACGTGGGGCTGTTACGCCAGCTGTAATAGCGTTGTCGTCCTCGAGCGAAGCGAAGGACCGGCTTTTTACCGGCACGAACAGGTCCTTCGCATCCCTCAAGACGACACCGTCCACTATCTGTAATTCAGAAACGGTCCACTCACCGCCCGTCCGACCATCA
>JAQBPY010000106.1 GCA_028287285.1 Gemmatimonadota bacterium | reverse complement strand
AGGCCCTCGCCGAGCTGGTCCTTCTTGCGCTTGATGATCGCGGTGTGCGGGATCGGGATGCCCAGCGGATGCTTGAACAGAGCGGTCACGGCAAACCAGTCGGCGAGCGCACCCACCATGCCCGCCTCGGCGGCAGCCGCGATGTAGCCGACCCACGCTGCGGCACCCTGGCTCTGCGCGTACCGGCAGATCAGGAACAGCACCGTCGCGCCCACCAGGAAGCCCGTCGCGACCACCTTCATCCGCCGCAGCTGGCTGCGGCGCTGAGCGTCGCCGCTCGTGTCGACCGCGAACATGCTGCTCACGCCGGATGTGGTCCGGTCGGGCTCGATCGCGCGGTGCGTCACCCCTCCATCATCCAGGCAAATGCAACGCGCCGGGCACAACAGCCGCTTGGACGAATCGCGCCGTAATATTGCGAGGGGCTAACGAACGGACATCCACACAGTGGTAGAGCAATTCTCGGCTGCACCCGTGAAGGTGGACGGTCGCAAGCGGCGGTGGCACAAGCACAAAGTGGAGCGCCGCAACGAACTGGTAGACGGAACGTTGGAAGCCATCCGCCGACGGGGTCGCCACGTCAGCATGGACGAGATCGCGGCCGACATCGGGGTGTCGAAGACGGTTCTGTACCGATACTTCGTCGACAAGAACGACTTGACCACCGCGGTGATGATGCGGTTTGCCCAGACCACGCTCATCCCGAACATGACCAAGGCGCTGTCCTCGAACCTCGACGGTTTCGATCTCACGCGCGAAATCATCCGGGTCTACGTGCAGACGGTCGCGGCCGAACCCGAGCCGTACCGGTTCGTGATGGCGAACGGCTCGGCGAGCAAGAACGTCGCGGACTCTGAGCGGATCATCGCCCGCATGCTCGCGGTGATGCTGCGCCGCCGCATGTCCGCGGTCGGGATGGACACGCGAGGCGCGGAAGCGTGGGCTTACATGACGGTCGGTGGGGTGCAGCTGGCCACCCACTCGTGGATGTCGGACCCTCGAATGAGCGCCGACGACCTGATCGACTACCTGACGATGATGTCGTGGAATGCCTTGTGCGGCATCGTCGAGGTTCGCGGATCGCTGGAAATGTTCAGGGAACAACCGCATCCGCCTCCGCTACTGCCCGCGCCCGACTAACCTGCCACCATGGCCAAGAAGCCCGAGCTGCCCGATGTGTGGACCCATGAGCCTCGAAAGGTGCTGGCGTTCAGCGCCGGCGACAAGGTAGCCGACATCGACACCCGTGCCACACCGGGATTCAAGGGATCGAAGAGCGATGCCCCCGATCTCCTTCTCGAGCGCTGTGCGGAATACGCCGAGCTGCAGGAGATGCTGTACGCCCGCAGCAGAGAGGGCGATAACCGCTCGATTCTGCTCGTACTTCAGGGCATGGACACCTCAGGCAAGGGCGGAATCACCAAACACGTTGTGGGATCCGGTAATCCGCAGGGAATCAGATACACCAGCTTCGGCAAGCCCACCGAGGAAGAAACCAAACACAATTACCTGTGGCGCATTCGGCGCGCTCTGCCGGCGGCGGGACATATCGGGGTCTTCGACCGTTCCCACTACGAGGATGTGCTGATCGTGCGTGTGCACAACCTGGTGCCCCAGGATGTGTGGGACAAGCGCTACGAAGAAATCAACAGGTTCGAGAACAAGCTCGTCGCCGACGGGACGACGGTCGTCAAGGTCGCGCTTTGCATCTCGCTCGGCGAGCAGAAGAAGCGGTTGATGGAACGCCTTGAGCGACCGGACAAATACTGGAAGTACAACCCCTCCGACGTCGACGAGAGAATGCTCTGGCCCAAATACATGGAGGCGTACCAGGCGGTGTTCGACCGCTGCTCGACTGAGCATGCGCCGTGGTTCGTCGTGCCCGCCGACAGGAAGTGGTATGCGCGCCTTGCGATCACCGAGCTGCTGATCGAGGCGCTGACGAGCCTCCATTTAACCTGGCCGCCAGCTGATTTCGACGTAGAGGGCGAGAAGAAGCGCCTCGCCGCCACTTAGCCCTTTCGGCTTGGGCGTCGCTGTGCCGCGCCGAGAACCCACTTGTTGACGTATCCGGGAAAAAATCCGTCAACAAGTGGGTTCTCGACGCATGAGAATTCAGCGGTGGGGGGATTCGATGCGCTGGTTGTGGCGTCTGAGGCAATTGCATCGGGAGTACTGACGCGCCAACAGTTGCGCAGGTACTACACCATGGTGCATCGCAATGTCTATCTGCTCAACGGACTCGAGCTGGACGCGTACTGGCGGGCTCGAGCAGCGTGGCTGTGGTCGGGTCGCGACGCGGTGCTCGTGGGCCATTCCGCCGCCGCCATCATGGGCGTCAAGTGGATACCTGACGATCTCCCCGCAGAACTGGGACGCTCCAAGGCACGCGCGACGGACGGGGTGATTGTGCGCAGCGACGCTTTCGCGCCCGATGAGGTCTTTCGGGTGGGCGACATGACGTGCAGCACCGGAGCTCGCACCGCCTACGACCTCGGTCGCCGACTCCCGTTCGATACGAACATCATCCGTGTGGACTCGGTGCTGAACGCGCGTCGATGCTCGGTCGATGACGTGTCCAGGATCGCCGACCGTTATCCCGGTGCGCGTGGAATTCGCCAACTGCGACGCGTCCTCGCCCTCGCCGATGCCGGCGCCGAGTCGCCGCAGGAGACGCGGCTACGACTACTTCTCGTGCGCGCCGGCCTGACACCGATCATCACGCAGATCCGCGTAGGCAATCGACGCATCGACATGGGTTGGCCCGAGTACAAAGTCGGCGTCGAATACGACGGAGAGCAGCACTGGACGAATCCCGATGACTACGCGAAAGATATCGAAAGGCTGGAATTCCTAGCAGCGCAGGGCTGGATCATCGTACGGGTGAGCTCAACTCAGCTGGGCTTCAACCCGGCCCACGTGGTCGAACGTGCACGCCGCGCGCTGGTGTCACGCGGATACGTGCGCTCGGTGTAGAGCACTAGTAGCTGTAGAAGCCGCGCCCGGACTTTTTGCCCAGCTGGCCCGCCTCGACCATCCGCAGCAGCAAGGGCGGCGGGGCGT
>JAQBPY010000140.1 GCA_028287285.1 Gemmatimonadota bacterium | reverse complement strand
TCCCCGTGCTGGGGAGTCTGGAGGACATTCCGCGCCTGGTGGAGGCGCAGCGGATCGACGAGATCATCATCGCGATCCCGGGTGCGACCGGCACCCTGATTCGCAAGATCGTCGGGCTCGCACTCGCGGCGGGCGTGAAGGCCCGAATGATACCCGGGCTAAGTGAAATTCTGTCCGGCAGGATCGGTATCGCGGAGCTGAGGACAATCGAGATTCAGGATCTGCTGCGCCGTGAGCCCATCAAGACCGATCTCGCGGCAGTTTCGCAGCTGGCGTCCGGAGGAACGGTGCTGGTCACTGGCGCGGGTGGGTCGATCGGCAGTGAGCTCTGCCGGCAGCTCGCCCAACTCAGTCCCGACAGAATCATCCTTGTCGGGCGTGGCGAGAATTCCATATTCGAGATTCACGATGAGCTCCGCGCGAAGTATCCCGATTTGAAGTTCGTGCCGGTCATCGCGGACGTTCGAGACCGAACGCGAGTGCAGCAGATCTTCGACCGCTATCGCCCGCGATCTGTCTTTCACGCTGCTGCGCACAAGCATGTTCCACTGATGGAGGAACATCCAGTCGAGGCGGTCACGAACAATGTGATTGGCACGCGAAACGTCGTGAACGCCGCTGTCGCGAACGATGTCGAGCACTTCGTGCTGGTGTCGACGGATAAGGCCGTACGCCCGACCAACGTGATGGGCGCCACCAAACGCGTGGCGGAGCTCGTGGTGAAGCACGCGTCGGTCGGGGCACGGGGCTCGTACGTGTCCGTGCGGTTTGGCAACGTGCTTGGGAGCCGAGGCAGCGTGGTGCCGACGTTCGTGCGACAGATCAGGGCGGGTGGTCCCGTGACTATCACTCATCCCGAGATGCGGCGATTCTTCATGACAATCTCGGAGGCCGTTCAGCTTATGTTGCAAGCTGGTGCCATTGGCCAGAACGGCGATCTCTTCATGCTAGATATGGGGAAGCCCATGAAGGTCGTGGACCTGGCGGCTGATCTCATTCGTTTGTCCGGCCTTGAGGTCGGTGCGGACATCGAGATCAAGTTCATCGGCGCGCGCCCGGGCGAGAAGCTGTATGAGGAGATGTTCTGGGGCGACGAAGTCGCCGAGCCGACGGCGCACCCGAAGGTGTTGCGGGCACGAAAGAGCCCGCTAGACAAGAGCGTGGTGCCGGTGATCGCCAAGCTGATCGAGGTAGCGTCCCAGAACCGCGATGGAGAAACGGTGCGACGCTTGCTTCGCGACGTAGTGCCGGACTTTGTTCCGGCAACCCCAAACGAAGCGATCGAACTCTCGGTCAGTGAGGGGCTGTTGGTTCGGGACGGCGATTCTCGCGACCTTCGCGTACGTCCGAGCCCGGTGGCAGCCGCACCGGCAGCCAAGCGTCGCCCATCGTTTCCACCCGCCACAGTCACGGAAAGTTAGCCGTTCCAGCGCCCCGCATCCCCTCGAAGGCGTGGCGGTCGGACTCGTCCGGCTGGAAGACCGGATTGCCAACGGGTAGCTTCCGCTGAGTTCCGCCATTTATTGCGGAATAGGCGGTCATCCGAAGGAGGAAGTACGTTTGCTGCGTTTTGCTCTCGTGGGCTGTGGCCGCATCGCCAAGCGGCACTCCGAACTGCTCGGCAATGGTGTGATCACGGACGCAGTGCTTGTGGCTGTTTGCGACAGCGTCCTGGGAAAGGCAACTCGCATCGGCGCGGACTTCAGTGTTCCGGCGTTCGCAGACATGCACGAGATGATGCGATCGGTGGACACGGATGTAGTGGTTGTGCTCACCGAGAGCGGCAACCACGCCCGTGACGTGATCGACCTCGCGCAGTACGGCAAGCACATCATTGTCGAGAAGCCGATGGCACTCACGCTACCCGACGCCGACGCCATGATACGTGCGTGCGACATGGCGCGAGTGAAGCTCTTTGTCGTGAAGCAGAACCGGTTCAACGTGCCAGTCGTCAAGGCGCGCGAGGCCCTGCACGCCGGGCGATTCGGCAAGATGGTCCTTGGCACGGTACGCGTGCGCTGGTGTCGTCCTCAGTCGTATTACGACCAAGACCCGTGGCGTGGGACGTGGGCGATGGATGGCGGCGTGCTGACGAATCAAGCGAGTCACCACGTTGATCTACTCGAGTGGATGATGGGCGATGTGGACAGCGTTTTCGCCATGACGACAACCGCGCTCGCGCGGATGGAAGCCGAGGACACCGCAGTGGTGACGCTCAAGTTCCGAAGTGGCGCGCTCGGTATCATCGAAGCGACTACCGCGGCGCGTCCGAAGGACCTGGAAGGTTCTCTGTCGCTCCTCGGTGAGGGCGGCACAGTGGAAATCGGGGGATTCGCGGTAAACGAGATGAAAGTCTGGAATTTTGCTCACCCGGAGCCCGAGGATGCTTCGGTCATGAGGGACTATTCCGTCAACCCACCAAATGTCTACGGTTTTGGACACCAGGCGTACTATGAACACGTCGTGGATTGTATCCTGAATGACACTCAGCAGCTCGTCGATGGCCTGACGGGGAGAAAGAGCCTCGAGTTGATCAACGCCATCTATGAATCGGCGGAGACCGGGCGTGAAGTGAGCCTTCGTTTCCGGCCGAAGCATGTTCGCCTGGGCGGCCCGTGATGGGAGTGCCCACCATCCGCCCTTCTGGGATCGTGGACGTCACGTTTGGCGAGCGAGTGACGGTCGTGCAGCCGGTCAATATCTACGGATGCACTATCGGCAGCGATGTGTTCATCGGCCCTTTCGTCGAGATACAGCGGGCGGTGACCATCGGAGATCGCACGAAGGTGCAATCACACGCCTTCGTGTGCGAGCTCGTGACGATCGGGAAGGACTGTTTCATCTCGCATGGTGTGAAGTTTGTGAACGACCTCTTCACACGCGGTGGGCCGGCCCGCGGTGACCGAAGCCAGTGGAAATCAACCTTCATTGCCGACCGCGTTGCAATCGGGACCAATGCAACCGTGCTGCCCGTGACGATTTGCAGCGATGTCGTCGTCGGGGCAGGCGCTGTGGTGACGAGGGACATCGACGAACCCGGATTCTACGTCGGGAATCCGGCGCGCAAACTCAAGAGCCTGCCATGATAAAGTTTCTCGACCTCTACGCGCAGTACGAGGGTATGCGTCCGGAAATGGACGAGGCGATCGCGGCTGTGCTGCGGACCACCGGCTTCATCAACGGGCCAGCCGTATCCCGCTTCGAGAGCGAGTTTGCCGAATATCTCGGTTCGCCACACTGTGTCGGCGTGGCGAATGGCACGGATTCAATCGAGATCATTCTCGAGGCGCTGGCACTGCCGGCCGGTTCCGAAGTCATCGTTCCGGCCAATTCTTTTGTGGGCAGTAGCGAACCCGTCTCGCGCGCGGGGCTGCGCGTGGTGTTCGCGGATGTGGATCCCCACACCTACACGCTCGATGTCGAAGACGTGCGCCAGCGCGTGACGCCGCGGACCGCCGCGATCGTCGTCGTGCATCTGTATGGCCAATCATGCGACATGAGGCCCATGCTCGAGCTTGCGGATCAGCATGGGTTGAAGGTGATCGAAGATTGTGCGCAGGCGCACGGGGCGCAGTACGAAGGACGTCATGTAGGTACGCTCGGCACGGCGGCGTCGTGGAGCTTCTATCCGGGAAAGAATCTCGGCGCGTACGGAGACGCAGGGGCGATCACGACTAGCGACAGCGAGCTCGCGCGGCGTTGCCGGATGATCGCCAATCACGGCCGAGTCGAGAAGTACAACCACTTGTTCGAAGGTAGGAACAGTCGGCTTGACGGCATTCAAGCAGCGGTGCTCAGCGTGAAGCTGAAGCGTTTGCCAGCGTGGGTCGAGACGCGTAACCGATTGGCAATGGGCTATTGTACTCGTCTGAAGGATATCGGTGACCTCGTCTTGCCGGTCGCACGCGCGAGATGCCGCCATGCATACCATCTCTATGTCGTACGAACGGCAAGACGTGACGAGCTGCGCGCGTTCCTCACCTCGGCGGGAATAGAGACGGGCGTACACTATCCGATCGCGCTGCCAAAGCTTGCGGCGTATGCCGGCCATGGGCAGGCCATGGAGGAGATGTTCGCCAACCGTGCGGATGGCATGCTGCTCAGTCTGCCGATCGGCGAGCACCTCACGGATGCCGACGTGGCAACTGTTGCAGAGGCCGTGAAGCGGTTCTTCACTCTCTCGGAATGAGGCGCACGGCTTTCCGCCGACACAAGCGGCTCCATTTCACTTCTGCCGAATGCCACGCCGAGTGATGCTCACGCTGTCTCCCCCAGCGCCCCAGGTCGTCCCCGCATTGCGAACGACATTGTTGGAGGCCGAGCTTGCATTGTCGCGAAAGGTGACGTCGAGGCCATAACCAGTGCAGTCGCTCACGGTATTTCCCGTGACGTTGCTGCGGGCCGAATTGCCCAGGCGGATGCCGGCGCCGCGGAGAACGGACGTGATGGTATTGCGCGCGATCTCGATTTCATCCTGCTCGTCAGCGGTGTCGCCGCCGATGCCTCCGTGTGCACGCCAGATAACGTTGTCGGTCACGTGAACATCGATGAGCGTTCCGCGCAGATGAACGCCGTAACCACCGGTAGTCGAGATCACGTTTTTGCTCACCTCGGCATGGCCCACGCCGGCCCGGTCGGATGCCACGGAGATGCCGGCATGGCCACTGTTGGAGATCTTGTTTCGAAGGACCGAAACGAATTCGCATTGGTTCAGGGCAATACCGGCGACTGGTAGCGTGTGGTCTGCCTGGAGGGTGGCGACGCGATCGATGATGTTGTTTTCGATCCGCGACCGGTGGCTCCGAACGAGATAGATCCCGGAGCCTTGGGTCTGTGAAACCCTGTTGTCGGCGATGGTGTTCTCGACGCACGACTCCAAATCCGCCACCGTGGGATAGACCAGGATTCCGTATCCGTGATGGGGCGGCCCCATGAGCCGCGCCCCGCGGACCACGTTCCCGCGTACCTCGGACCGCGACATGTCGTGACAACGGATGTTGAACGCGACGTCTGTGGAAATACACTCGTTGCGCAGTACGCGCACGTGTCGTGAGGCCGCACCGAGACCATCGCACTGGAAGTCGGCGCCCCCGAGCTGTGCTTCTGCTCCGTTGCGTTCGAATCGGCAGTCCTGAACGGTGACACCGTCACAGCCGGCGACGAACACCGCGCCGGAGTATCCCGCGAGCGGGACGGTGCCCCCTGAGATATGACAGCGAGAAATCATCGCGTCGGAACACCGTTCGAAAAGCACACCGTGCGCAAAGCGGCCCGCGATGGCCAGATCCTGCACCCCGATTGTCTGCGCATCGATGGCCACGAATACCAACGGCTCGCCGTTGACGTGCAGGATGATGCTGCTGGCCCCGGTGCCTCGAACGGACACGCCGGAAGCGAGATGAAGCGTCTGTGGTGAGCGGTACGTGCCCGTAGGAACAACGACGATCCCACCACGCGTCGCCGCTGCGGCAAGCGCACGGATGAACGCTTGGCTGTCGTCGGCGCGCCCATCACCCTTGGCGCCGAACTGTCTCACGTCGAACTGCGCGGTCATGCTGGTCGGCCCAGCCTGTATCAGTGACCGTGACGCACGGTACGCGGCATGAACGGGCGCCATGGCGCCCGCTATCAGGCTTCTCGTAAAACCGCGTCGGTCCATTCCCTTGTTGGCTCCCGTCGCTTCCCCTGTCACCCACCTCGGGCCGGCGATAGCTTGCGCGTACCGCGTGCGCCTTCACGATCGTCATCGGCACGCGTCACCTTACGACATGAGACGTCCCGGCGCCTTGCACGTATCGAAATCTCGCCTTCTTCTGGTGCTTGC
>JAQBPY010000126.1 GCA_028287285.1 Gemmatimonadota bacterium | reverse complement strand
GCCGAACCAGCTGCGGCAGGCTGGCTCAAGGCGATGGTCGCGCGGCCCGGACCATAGTGGGACGTATGCGCCGCGTTGGCGCTCGGCGCCGGCAGCGCGGTGATGGGACTGATCGACGCAGTGGTGGTATCGCTGAACACGGCGAGCCGCAGGGGATCGAACCGCGCATCGAGGACGGCAGGAAGCACGTCGGAGTCCGGAGCCTTCGTAATGCCCGAAGTAACCCACGCATACGGGTTGTCACCCGGCAGCTTGTACAGGAATGCCGTTGAGCCAGCAGAGTTCTTCACCGGTCCCGCGAGCAGCTTGAACTGCGTGTCGGGCAGCGCAATGTTCACGTAGAGGTAACGCACGTTCTCGTGACGCCAGAACGACGGCGACATCTGCACGGGAAGGTTGCCTCCCCGCTCGTCGAGGGCGAGCTGGTCATACCGACCAAGCTCGTTGCCGTGGTATCCGGTTACGGTGCGAATGCCGTGCACCATGAACCCGGTACCCTTGCCCTGCAGATCGCGCCCGAAATACGGATCCACGTCGCGGTTGACGCTATCGGCGGCGGGAGCACGCACGAGCACGCGACCGGGCTCCTTTTCATTCTTCAGATACTGGATGACTGGATCGCTCGCGAACTGGACGCGCGCCGGCGGCGTGAAGAGCCAATACTTCCGCGCGATGCTCCAAAGGTCGATGGCGATGATTGCCGGGAGGGCGATCATAAGCGCACGCGCGTTGAGCTTGCCGCGCGCGTAGCACAGCACGGCCAGGCCAGCCAACGCCGTGAAGAGGAAGGCGCGCCACGCACCTACCAGGATCGGCCCGCGGTTCATGGCCATGACCTGCTCGGTGATCTGCGGAACGGCGCTCGGGTCCACGCCACTACTCGCGACGTAGGACCGCGCGAAATTCTCTGCGAGCGCGGATGACGCGCTCGCGATGCCCCCGGCGCTGGCCAGGAGGGCGATGAGCGCGGCAAATCCGACCCAAGCATACACGAGACGCGTATTGATCCGACGTGCCAGCACTTTCTCCGTGCCCAGCGCCGCAAGCACGCTCAAGGCGAACGCGAACACATAAATGATGGTGCTCGGCGCGCGGAAGAACTTGGTCCCCGGCACCACCTCATAGACGATCCGAAAGAACGGAGTGCTTCCGCCAAGCATCCACAGCAACGACACGATGAGCGTGCCGAGCCAGAAACGGCGGAATCCCAATCGGGACGTCGTGCCGAACGCCAGCGAGGCAAGCAGGAGCACCGCACCACCGATGTACTCCGAGTGGAGGTGAATTCCATTCGGTCCGTAGTACATCGTGTCGATCATGCCGGTGAACTGCGGCAGGTAGAGATTGAAGAGCTCCACGATTGGGAACGAATACGAGGTCGCGTACGCGTAGTCGTGCCCTCCGGCACGAGGCGACCAGGCGACGTACTCGCGCAGCGGAGCGAATTGAATGGCGCCCATCGCCATGCCCAGCAGCACGGCACCCAAGGCAAGGCTCAGTCGACGAACGGCCGTGCGACGCTCGAGCTTCGCGCCCGTCGCGTCAGGACCGAAGGCGAGGAACAGGGCGAAAGCACCGGCGGTGAGTAGATGGTACTGCATCAGCTGAGGATGAGGAGCGAGCGTCGCGAGCCCAATGACGAACGCAAAGGCGCCCCATGCCCAGTTCCTGCCGTCGCGCATGCCGCGCACGAGCATCCACAATGAAAGCGGAAGCAGAGCGCTGACGAAGAGCTTTCCATCGTGGCCGGGCGATGGATAGGACGCGATAGGTCCGCAGAGAAGGTAGGAGATTCCGCCTACGACGGACGCGCCAAATCCCAGTCCCCACGCGCGAAGAAATCCGTACGTGAACAGGCCGGCAAGGAAGGTGTGGATGATGAAGCCCCACGTCATTCCCGCATCGGTGCCGATCAGCAGGCGAAGCAGTTGCGTCGGATAGAAGATGTCGCCATGCATCGCGGCGACGTACGGAAGTCCGCCGTAGAGGTACGGATTCCAGTGGGGAATTCCCCATCCGCTGCGGAGAGACTGCACCGCGAAGTCGCGAAAGCCGAAGCCAGCGATGTATTGATCGCTGTGCGGATTCACGAGGAACTGTCCACTGAGCGCCGGATACGCCAACGCCATCGTGGCGATGGCGAATGCGAGGGCCGCCCAGGCCATTGCAAGGCGCGGTTCGGTGTCCTCTGGCGCCGTGGATGTTTCAGGTCGGGGCATCCGATCGGTCAATGGTCATGGAACGCTGGCGCATCCGGTGATGCGTCCAGAAGACAAGGGCTGGCACGACTTCGAGCAGCGTCAGCCAGATGCGGGATGTCACCGTGATGAGTGCCGCCTCGGGATGCGTCGCCAAGCCTGCACCCTGAAGGAGCTCCAGCATGGCCGTCTCGCGAAAGCCGACGCCGGCAGGCGCGAAGAGAAAAATGTAACCGATGAGATACGAGCACGTGTAAGCTGCAAGATACGTGAGATAGTCGCCAGTCGCGGCGCCCAGCACGCCTGCAACGAACAGTTGGAAGGCGGCTCCGTAAACGAGCCACGCGAGCACGTTGCCGACCAGTGAGTAGATGACGGCACGTGCAGGAAGGGTTGCCTCGACCGGACGCCCGACCATTCGAGCCGCCGCCGGTCCGAGACGAGGAATGACGAACGGCAACAACAGCAGCGACAGTCCCGCGAGGATCACCACCGCGACGGTAATCGCTCGCATCCCGGCGGGCACGCGCGCGAGCAACAAGTTGTGGCCGCTGACCAGCGCTACGGCGAAGCCCGCAGCAATGTTGACGAGTGTGCCGAGCAATGCGGAGCCCGACGCTGCGACCGGTGAAACGTCGAGCTCGCGGGCCATGGCAGCCATGGCGCCGATCTGCCAGATCTTCCCGGG
>JAQBPY010000089.1 GCA_028287285.1 Gemmatimonadota bacterium | reverse complement strand
TAGCCGAATAGGCCACGAGGAGGGGGAGTATCTCCCGTCACTCGCTCGCTGTGCTCGCTCCTGCGGGATGACAAAAGGCCGCGCAGCGACTACGGGATGACAAGGAGGCCGCGGATGACAAACGGGTTCAGCCCACCGTAAGGCTACTCAGGTAGCCCTCCAGCTCTCGGCGCAACGCATCGCGCCTCGACGTCAGCTCAGCGCGCTGCGCCTGGAGTTTCTCGATCAGCGATTCCTGCTCGTTGAGTTTCGTGAGCAGGCGCTCGTAGTACGTCCCGGAGGCAGTCACGGTCTTCATGTTCTCGCGAATGCGGGTCTGCTCGGCCGTGATCTCCGTGATCTGCTGGTTCCCGCTGGTGATCTGGCGGTCGACGTCGACGACGTTCTGCTTCATCTGGATCGCCTTGCCGAGCGCGTCGCGGACGTCCTTTGGAATGTCGCCGGTACGGCTGTAGGTCACGAGCACCGAGATGTCCATGGGCACCAGCGCGAGCGCCTGGTCCTGGACCATCTCTTCCTTCACGACGAGCGAGGTCACCTTGTTGGCCAGGGCCGAGCCCTTGAAGCGATAGTGCGTGGGCGTGGTCTCGAACGGCGTCTGCGTGTCCACGAGCTTCCACCCCTCGCGGCGCGGATGCTCGACGAGCAGCATCCGGTTCTTCGACGTCTTGTTCGTCGCGTCGTAGGACTGCGTCGACAGCATGCGGCGGCTGATGACGAGGCTGCCCTTGTTGAGTGTCGCGCTCACGACGGACGACGACATCATGCTCCCGCTGTTCACCGTCATGTCGAGGTCGATGCCGTAACTGAGCAGCCGGCTCTGGCCCGGCGGCACATTATCGATGCGCGCATCGCCCGCATACCCGCCGCCGTCGAGGACGGTGAATGGTCCCTGCAGCAGATGCTTGCCCGTGGTATTCCTGAACCACACCCCGTTGAGCGGATTGCTCTGCAACACATCCGCGTTGTAGATGGAAAGGCGTTCGAGTTCGACGCTATCGGTGATGATTGGCAGCATGGCAGACTTCTGCCGGCCGAGCGTCACGTTGCCCACGGTGTACTGGAAGAGTGCGCCGAGCGTGCCGGTCTCCGCCATCGACTGGACCGATTGCGTCATGTCGAACGGCTGCACGGCTGATCCTGCCGCACTGCCGGTCACGACCACCCCGCTCAGCTGAAGTGCAGACGGACGGCCGTCCGGTCCGAACCCGATGCGGCGTTGCGGTGCAGCGGTAGGGACAGGAGCCATCATCGCCCGATCCTTGTTGGCTTCAGTGCCACCGGCATACACTTGCGGGTGCAAGCTGGCAAAGAGCTCCGGCACCACCATTTGTCGAGATGCGTAAAGCGGCTGGTAGAGATCCATCATGAATGAGATTGGACGTCCGCTTACGAGTGAGAGTGAGACGTCGTTCCAGTCGCTCTCCGTCTGGTTCTCCACAATCGCCCACCCCTGGAGCTTGCCACTGGTGCCTTTGTCGTTCATCAACAGCCGATAGCTCGTCTTCCAGACCGGCGTCTCCACGACATAGCCAATGTGCACTCGGCGGTCGCCTGTTCCTGCAAAGTTGATCGTGACGGGCTTCTTGTCCTGGTCGCGCGCCTGCACCAGTGCGCCGAGCGCTTTGCTGAGCTCTTCCTGGAGCTGCGGGTCCTCGAGCGACAAGCTCGTAATGGAGGGAAGCTCGATCGCGCGCAGCATTGCACCGGTCAGGAGATTCAGGACGGGCACTACACCTGGCTCACCTTTGTCTGCCGGCATGCGCCGTTGCTCGACGCCGACGATGGTGCCCTGGATGGTTGCTCCCTTAGTCTGAATGCTCACGCGCGCTCCGCGCAGCTGATTGAGCAAGTCGGCCTGGCTCGGGTTCTGGGTGATGTCGACCTGAAAGCTCTTGAGCGTCTTGGCGAGCGGATCCTGGGACGGATACGTGATGGCGCCCACGCGTCCTCCGTCCTGGTCCTGGAGCATGAGCGATTTGAGAATGTCGTTGATCTGGGTGGTCTTGAAGCGCAGCTCGGTGGCGCCGTTGCCGCGCACGCTGCCGGAGTGCTCGAAGTAGCCCACGCCGGAAGAGTAGAGCACCACCTTTGTCACGGGGACGTCTGTCTTGGCGGTCTGCGCCATGAGGCTGAGCGGGGCACAGGCGAGAATCAGGGCACGGCGGGTGGCATTGAGCACGGGCATCTCGACTTGTACAAGGTACTGAGAGCGACTCCGCGTGCACGCGCGGCGCCACACTGTGTCATGGGAGACGTTCGCGCGTTGTTGACTTGCACATGCCCGGGGTGTGATTGTCCGAATGGACGGCGTATCATGATGTCAGCGCCAAGGCATGACGACGTCCATCTCTCACGACGTAGTAGTGCCGAGCGCACGGCAGCTATCTGCAGCAGATTCGGCGCGATATCCACGTGATGGATTCGCCCGCTCCGTCAGTGGATGCTGATGCCCAGCGTGTAGTTGCCTGTGTCCAGCCCGTTGAACGTGCTGGCCTCGATGACGTAGACGCCGGAGACGGTGGCTGTGTACGTCATGCGCGAGCCAACACCGAGGACTCCGGTGTCATCATCGTCGTTGCCGGCAACCAGACGTCCCGAAGTGGGGCCGGCCAGAAGGAGATATGTGTCGAGATTATCGCCGGAATCCATGGTCACGGTGATCGTCTGTCCCGCCGTGAGCGTCACGCGATGGAGATCGGCGTAATAACTGGACGTTGGGCGGCCGTTGGGGTCGCCGTAGGTGGAGAAGCAATCGGCCGAGGAAATCGATGACGGCAGGGTCGTACCGTTGACGACCACAGTGGCCGGACACACCGAGACGGCGGTCGTGAAGAGCGCCGGTCGCGCACCGGAGGATGCTGTCAGCGTTGCGACCAGCTCACGACCTCGCCGGGAAGCGAATTCCCGACGAGGCTGCGAACCACGCCTGGAAGTGTGAGTGACTCACCCGGGTTCACGTCACGGGCAGCTCCACTCTCGCCGTCCGGCGCCGCGCACTGCATGACCTGCGTGCGTTTGGACGCCGTGCATCTCAACGACATGAGCGCAATCAGGTCCCCGGACGCACGTACCTCAGGCTTCGGCGCTTCCGGGCCGACGGGAATTCCTGTGTCGACGCAGGCGGCAACCGACCAGGAGGGGAAGAAGACCGGCGATCCGGTTCATGGCAGTGATTTCTCGAGGCAAAACAGAAAGATTGTCAGGTGCGACAAGTGAACGCGCGAGACGGCCAGAGCAAGCGAGCGCGGCATTCGCCAGCGGACGTGCGGCGTTTCCAAAGAAAACCGTATATATGCGTGGAAGCAACATTCGACAAGTCCGAGAGCCGTGCCCTTCCCACCATGGCACTCGGATCCGCATGAGCGAAGCGAGCGTATTGTCATCCCGCATGAGCGAAGCGAGTGTCGGGATATGCTCGAACGTAGTTGTGGCTCCTCTCGCGCGGGTAAGCTGCTCATCCGCGGCTTTGCGCCGGCGCGACACCTGCTGCCGTCGTTGTTTGTCCCCGATCTGAGAAAATCTTACGCGGTAACCCACTCTAAAGCCGGAAGACCCGAATTTCTTACGCGTTCAAAGGGGCCGTTGACTTCCGCTGACGTGGCGCCCTGGGTCGGCCGATGCGCTTGCCGATCTTCTTCGTCCTGTTCCATTCGCGAACGTCAGCGCTCTTCGCGCCGATACCACGGAATGCGTCGAGAATGCCGACGTCGAGGTGAGCGGAGGAGAACAGCTCGCGCAGCTGACGGGTAGGCACGGCGCGATCGGCGACGGAGCCATACGCGGCCTTGAACGCCTGTCGCAACCGGCGGACCTGCTGCTGGATGGCGTCCAACCGGGCGGGATCAATCTGCGCGGCGCGGAGTACGCTGCGGTGCGGACGCAGGGTCTTCACCATGAGCGCGGCGGCCGCGAGCATGTCATCAGTGGGCGCGCGCTTGTGGGGCACCTTGAGCGCCGACGTGATGGCGGTCTCGCCGGCGAAGAGACGCAGCGTGAGCCGAGCAAGGGGAAGCATTTCGTCCTTCCGCATGCATTCGAGCTCCCAGCGAGCACGCGTGACACTTCGCTCGTGGCGAGCAACGTACTGGTCATCGCCGGTGAGGCGGATGGCCACGAGGGTCGCAGTGAGACGCTCGAGGACGACGACGGCCTCCGGCGGAAGCGGAGTTTTGGTGTCGGCAAGCGTGCTGGCGATGCGCTCGTATGTGGCGAGCGTCCGAATCTGGCGGTCGTTCATGGCGAGCTCCGGTCTGGAGGTTACGTCACGGGCGCTGGGCGTTGCCTGATGCTCAGGGATCGTACGAAGCTACGAGATGCAGGTTTCATGGGGCAGGGGCGTCGTAGGCACGTTTGGCCTTATGGTGGCCGCCGATGCGGAGGACGGGAAGCGGTCATGGCGGCACGTGAGGGCGGGCAGCGGTGTCGTAAGGCGCTGAAAGTGTCTTGTGGCTCCGGAGATGGAGGTCGGACGCTGGTGCGGGCGTGCGGTTCGCCGCGTTGCGTAGGAAGTGAGACCGGGAAGGCGTGGGGGAAGGCAGTGTGCAGTGAGCGTGGCGTGGGTGTCCGGACCCGTGGCCCGCCGCGAGGAGGTTGTGGGTGGACTATTGCTCATTGGCAGTCGGAATTGCCGGCCCGTGACCCGAAAGTGTGACGGCGTGAACTCAGTCGCGCAGAGGATGACTTCGCGGTCCGAGCTCAGACAGCGGCGTTCTCGCGAGGCAAGTCCGGCGACGGTCGGTGCAACTCCGACGGCAGACGTGCGAACACCGAACGCCGACAGGGCAAGCCAGACGCATACAGATGTAAGGTCGAACGCCCAAGCACTGATGCTCGGCAACGTCTGTGTCTTGTCATCGAGCGGGCGGTGCAACCTGGAACGGCATTCAGGCATTTGCGCGGGGCGACATGCCATGTTCGTCGGGCGTCAGGGGGAACCTCGATTGCCCTCCTGCAGGTCAGAACGCGCTCAGTCCTATGCCGGCGCGGCACAGTTCATGGCGGGACTGCATTGAGGCGGAGTCCGAAAGACGCTGCGGCAAAGGCGAACCATTTCGATGCAACACGGACTGCGGACTGCGCATATACGACATGCATGGATGGAAGCGCGGTCGCCCGCCAACTAAATGGGCTTGCAGTGCCGACAAATCGGAATCCCGGTGCCGCAAGTCTCGCGGCAGTGGAATATGTCCGTGCCGGGGCAGGTAAAGTCCGAGTTGCGGTATTCAACCTCGAACGGCGGCGCGCCGAGTCGGATCCCGATCATGTACGATGCGGCGTTGGTCGCGTCATCAGCGGAGAGCATCCTATCGAGCCAGACGGGAGTTCGGTGCGATCGGGTGGGCGGATTGTCACGTCGGCAATGTTGGCGACGAGGCGGTCGCGAACAAGGTCTTCTCGCCCAGGCTTCCTCTTGCTGCGGCGCGCCGCTCTCCAACATCGACGAGCGAACAGTGCTGACCGACGAGGACTCGGTTGGCAGGGGTGTCGATGCATTCGTGCGGACGGTCCGGCCAGACCAGGCGATCCATCTCCTGCCGCAGCCGACTCGAGCGCAGCGGGGACGTCGGGGGTGAAGCACTCGTACCTCCCGGGCACCGATATGCCGAATTTGGCATGGATGCCCGTTGAAGGTTTGGGTGAGAACGATCGCGGTGAATGCCTGAACACATACGCCTCGACGCCCTCGAGTTCAGGACGCCGGATCCTCGCGCGAACCGGCATGGAGCGATAGTTTCGCGGAAGCTGCCCCATGACCATGCACTCTCGTCGCACGAGGGCGTTACGATTGCGAGGCAGGCTCGTATTGTCGTATGGGCATCCCATATGGCCAAGCGCATGTCATCGACGTTCACCGAGGTCACGCATGGTGACCGCCGCAGCCCTTCCGTGAGGACCATCCTGTGCTAGACCTTCGCTATACCATGCGCAGTCTCTCCCGCGCGCGTGGCTTCGCCATCGCCGTTATCCTCACCCTGGGCCTCGGCATCGGCGCCAATACGGCCATCTTCAGCGTCGTGCGCGGCGTGATGCTCCGGCCGCTTCCGCACCGCGATGGCGATCGCCTGATGTACCTCCGCCAGTCGGCACAGTCCGTCGGGCAGGAAAACGTGGCGTTCTCCGTTCCCGAGATCATGGATTTCCGCGAATCGTCCCGAACGCTGGCCGGCATTGCGGAATATTCGCCGATCACCGTGAGCCTGCTCGAGGATCAGAGCGCAACGCGCATCGAGCTGGGGCTCGTTACCGGGAACTATTTCTCCGTGATGGGACTCCGGCCGGTGCTCGGTCGGGAGTTCGCAAAGGAGGATGACGGTCCTGGCGCCATGCCGGTGATGATGCTGACGCACGAGTACTGGATGAAGAAGTTCGGCGGCGACAGGGCGATCCTCGGCAAGAAGCTTCGCATCGCCGGCAAGGCGGTGGAGGTCGTGGGGGTGCTGCAGCCGGCACCGTATTTTCCGAGAAAGATCGACGCGCTCGCGAACATGGTCATCAGCGAGCACCACGTGAGCGCAACCATGGTCACGGGACGTTCGCACCGCATGACTGAAATGATCGCGCGCCTTGCGCCCGGCGCCACGGTGGAGCAGGCGCGCGCCGAGATCCAGGCGATCACCCAGCGCGTGCATGGGCAGTATCCGGAAGCGTACGACAAGAATTCCGGCTACCGGGTGACGGTCACGCCATTCAAGGAAGTGCTCGGACAGAAGGCACAGCTCACGCTCTGGCTGTTGATGGGTACCGCTGCCTTCGTGCTGATCATTGCCTGTGCGAATGTCACGAACCTCACACTGATGCGCGGCGTACGACGCGAGCACGAGCTCACGGTGCGCGCCGCTCTTGGCGCCGGAACCGCTCGGCTCCGTCGTTTGCTGTTGACCGAGAACCTGGTGCTCGCGCTCCTGGGTGCCACTCTTGGGCTGGTCATTGCGGTTGGCGGCGTACGGATGCTCATCACGTTTGCGGAGCGCTACAGCCCGCGCGCAAATGAGATTCGGGTCGATGCCACCGTGCTCGCCTTCACGCTCGGACTCGCCGTGCTGGTCGCGCTGGTGCTGTCCTATGCACCACGGATTGCCAGCGAACATACGCTCGGATCATCGCTCGTGTCTGCCGGCCGGCGCACGACCGGCGGCGTGAAGCGCCAGCGCGTGCAGCAGGGATTGGTGGTCGCGCAGGTCGCGGTGTCCGTGGTGCTGCTGACCGGCGCGGGCCTGCTCACGCGCACGATGCAGGAGCTCGCCGTCGTCGATACGGGCATGAAGACAGAGCACGTATTGACGATGGAAATGCCGCACGACTACACGGGCCCGCAGGACAACGCGAAGACCATCGCCGAGTACGAGAGCATCCAGCAGCAGCTCGCCGCGATTCCCGGCGTGACCGAGGTGGGACTTGGCTCGACGGTCCCCCTTCGCGCGGCCGGCATCACGCTCGACATCAAGGCGGAGAATCGGGCGGTTGCCGCCGGTGAGCCGCAGCCGTCGGCGGAGTATCGCACGGCGGACGACAAGTATTTCCAGGCCGCCGGCATACCCGTGATCAAGGGACGCGGGTTCGCCACGACCGACCGTGCGGGAACGAATCGCGTGGTCCTGATCAACAAGGCGCTCGCGGACCGGCTGTTCGGGGAACAGGACCCGATCGGGCGCCGAGTCACGTGGACGGGTGACGTGTTGAAGTTCATCGGCATGAAGGAAGACTGGAGCACAATCGTCGGCGTCGTCGGCAATACGAAGGACGGTGGACTCGACGCGGCGGCGGTGCCAGCGGTGTTCACGCCGTTCGCGCAGTCGAACTTTCCGACAGGCGGATTCGTGATCAAGGCGACCGGTGACGCAGCGGCGCTCGGTCCGGCGGCCACGAAGCTCGTGCACTCGCTGGCTCCGAGCTCACCGGTCGAACACCTGATGACTGCGGATCAGATTCGTGATGAAAGCGTCGCTCCGCGTCGGCTGAACGCGCTGCTCGTTGGCTCGTTCGGAATTCTCGCGCTCATCGTGGCAGCGATTGGGATCGCCGCCGTGCTCGCGTTCTCCGTGACGGCCCGCACGAACGAGATCGGCATTCGCATGAGCCTTGGCGCAGAAGCCGGCCGCGTGCACAGAATGATCCTCTCGGAGGGCGGCAGGCTGGTGGGACTGGGACTGCTGATTGGTGTCGTTGGTGCGCTGATGCTCACTCGCCTGATGCGGGGGTTATTGTTTGGCGTCGCGGCGCATGATCCAATCACGCTCGGCAGTGTCGCACTCCTGATGGCGGCGATCGGCGTGGCGGCGTGCTGGATTCCGGCCGCGCGTGCGGCGAGGATCGAGCCTGGAGTGGCATTGCGCGCGCAGTGAAGGCCCGGGAGGCCGAACAAGTTGGCGTTCTTGGGGAGGGCTTTCGTGAGGCCTCTTGCCAAATTTGGCAAGAGAGTGGCGGCCAGCCCTCCACCTCATACTGGGCTTCGTGACGTCGAGCGGCGGTGGAACGGTGGCGGGTGCGGTCTTTCGGTGTCCATCTGCGCGACGCGGTGATCTAGCTTCACAAGGTGACCGACGATCCAATCCCCGCACTCAAGAATCAGCTCGTTGGCGAGATCCTGTCGGCGGTCGCGGACATGAATACGACGGTGGCAGCAGGCGCGCTCGAAATCGGTGCGGCACGCTTCGCCGACCTTCGCCATGGACGCGTGGCTCGCTTCTCTGTCGAACGGCTCATTCGCATGCTGGCGTCAATCGATCACCGCGTCGTCCTGCAGGTCGAGGCGCCCGCCGTGCGCGTGTCGTGGTTCCGTCTGATCCGCGACAGGAAACACCGGCAAGACCAATGACCGTCCGCCGGGGAGCGCTGGCGCAACGAGGAACGGTTTTGCAGCGTATCTCTCTATAGATGCCCTCCTGGCGCTCGTGCTTGCCCAGCCGTCTTCGCTGCAGGCACAGCATTCCATGGCGGGCATGAACGTGATGGCGTACATGGTCGCGCGTCGCAGAGTGGAAATCGGATTCGTGTCGCACTTGGCGCAGCACGCACGCGGATCGTTCGCCTGGTCCTGGGCGATGTCTTTCGCATGATGGTCGTGGGAATCGCACTCGGTGGCGCGGGTGCGTTTGCATTGAGCCGGCTGCTGGTGACGTTCCTCTATGGCTGACGCCCAATGATCCGTGGACGATCCTGTTCGCGATCATGGCGTTGTCGGTGGCAGCGCTGGCTGCGGGCGCGATTCCGGCGCGCCGAGCGGCGACGATGGAGCCATTGGAGGCGCTGCGGGAGGACTAGAAGTGTCGGTCCTCGGTGAGCGTGTCGCGGCCCGCGCGGTGCCTGTCCGGCGCCGGGCGCTCGCCGTACATTCTCAACGCACCCTATACCGCACTTCCCCCTCCGCACACCTGACGCTTGGAGCTCCGCGACCAGATCCAGACCGCGCTGGGTGCCGCCTTCACCGTGGAGCGCGAGCTCGGTGGTGGGGGCATGTCGCGGGTCTTCGTCGCCGTCGATACGGGGCTCGAGCGTCGCATCGTCATCAAGGTCCGGCCGCCGGACGCGATGGCCCACGTCTCCGTGGAACGGTTCAAGCGCGAGATAAAAGTCGCCGCTCGGCTCCAGCATCCGCACATCGTTCCGCTCCTCTCGGCAGGCGACATGGATGGCGTGCCCTACTTCACGATGCCGTTCGTGCAGGGCGAGTCGCGTCAGCCCTCGCGTACGCCCACGGCATGGGCATCGTCCACCGGGACATCAAGCCGGACAACATCATCCTCTCGGGGGCGTGGCGGTCGTGGCGGACTTCGGTGTTGCCAAGGCCGTCGACCTCGCCGCGATGAGGGAGGACGGCGCGTGGACGGTTCGCAACGGTGGAATGCGAGTCGTAAAGGCCGGACAGGTGACATCGATCGCAACGACCAATGCGCTGGAATTCGACCCGGTGATCTCGCCGAACGGGCTGGACGTCGCATACGTTGCCGGTGCGCCGGGCAGCTCCCATGTACTCGTCCGGCAGCTCGCGGGCGAACGGGCGACTGCCCTGGTGAAGGAGTTCCCGGGCGAGCAGCTCCGGCCAGCGTGGTCGCGCGACGGATCGCTGGTCGCGTTCATCACGAATGGCGTGGCCTATTCTGTCCCGTCGTCAGGCGGAGCGCCCAAGGTACTCGTCGAGACGCCGGACTTTGCCATCAGCGAGGTGGCGTTGTCGCCCGACGGCGAGCGCATCGCCTTCGTGAACACCACCGGGCTGTGGATCAAGCCGGCGGGCGCCGGCGACGCCGTACAACTCCTACCTGGCCAGACACTGCATTCCATCGCGTGGTCGCCAGACGGAACCCGGATCGCATTCATCGACGGCATTGCGGCGGGACTGGAGAACATGTCCGCCGCGCCCATCAACGTGATCACCATCGCGGGCGGAAAGATCGCGGTGATTGCGAAGGGCGACGTCGTGAACCTGAGCCCCGTGTGGGCTCCCGACGGACGCTCGCTGTTCTACACATCCAATCGTCAGGGCACGCTCGACATCTACCAGCAGTTCCTCACGCGCGATGCACAGCCGCGTGGCCTCGCGCAGCGCATCACCGTCGGTCTTTCGGCGCGTCGCATCTCGCTGTCGAAGGACGGGTCGCACGTCGCTTATGACGTCGTGCGCAGTCGCTCCAACATCTGGACGGTCGACATCGGGTCAGGCGTCGCGTCGATGACCGCAGCGCGCCAGGTGACGAGCGACAACCAGCGCATCGAATCGCTGTCCCTCTCGCACGACGGCCAGTGGCTCGCGTACGACTCCGACCTCGGCGGCAACCCGATATCTACAAGGTGAAACTCGACGGTGGAGATCCCGTGCGACTCACGACGAATCCCGGTGGGGACTTTTTCCCCGCATGGTCGCCCGACGACCGGCAGATCCTGTTTCACTCGAGCCGAACCGGGAACCGCGAGCTCTTCTCCATGAGCGCCGATGGCACCGGCGAACAGCAGCTCACGACGGAGAAGATGGAGCTCTATGCGCCGCAATTGTCTCCGGACGGCCGGCATCTCTATGCCTACGCCGGCTCGGGCGCAGGTGCGGGCCGGCCACGGTACGACGTCGTCTTCGACAAGGATGCGGCAGGCCGGTGGACGAACATGCGCCGCGTCACTCCGGATCATCCGTCCGTCTGGTTTCGGCTCTCGCACGATGGCCAATGGATCGCATATGTCTCCGCAGTTCCCGACGCGCCACCCGGGAACTGGACCTCTGCGATGGCGGTGCGGACCGATGGCAAGGAGGATCACGTCGTGCTCGACATGATGCCAGCCGAGCAGGCGACGTTTGCCGCCTTCGGCAAGGATGCCGGGACATTGTTCGTCATGACTCGGCGCGCCGCTTGCGCGATGATGCCGCGCACCGGATCAGCCGGTGGGATTTCGCGACGGATGGGCGGCGGTTGTTCTTTACGCTCGCGGCGGACGAGAGCGACGTGTACCTGATGGCGTTGAGTCACTGATCGACGCCGCCGTGGGGCATCGCTCATGTGAACACGCCTGTCTCGCGAATCGCCGTGATGACCAGTTGTCCGGCGAGGAAAAAGGCAGACAATGGATGTTTCCCCGTGGACAACGTGTCCATCGTGTTGCTTGCCGCAAGTAAACGGTCGCCCGCGCGTACGAAGAACCGTACCTCATTGAACTCAGGCAGCGGGTGTTCAGTGACCTGCCGCATTCTCGGCGCATAGTGGGCGGCCACACTCAGAAAGCGGGCGGTGGCGGCCCGTACGGAGTCATGCTCACCGGCGCCGATCATGCCACCGCCGTTGCTCATGTACACGCTCGTCGTGCCATCGATGACGCACACGAGGGTCGCAGCCGCTCCGACGTGGCCGGTTTCCATGGCAGCGAGCCAGGCGCCGCTCGTGTCGCAGTCGGCTGCCAGGCCAAGCTCGCCCGGCGACGCGGTTAGCGCACGCTCGCGGAGCTCGAGGGACATACTTTCCGGCGACTTCCTGTTCTTGCGAAACAGCATGCGTCACACTCCGCCATGGTTCGTCAACATGGAAAACCTCAAGAGGGCTCGCAAGTGCTGCGTTTGGATCACCGCAGTCAACTTCTGGCCGGGCATCATGACCTCGCGCCCCACGAGCATCGAACGGTAGTTTTCGACATGCATATTCGCTTGGGCAAGGACTTGCGAGTGGTGTTCGACCGCGCTCCTTTCCTTCGCGGCGCCAGGTGTGATGCGTGCGCAGTGTCCCGATGGCACGCCCCCTCCGTGCCGGCCGTCCCGCATCGCAGGGCGTGCCGCCGCGCCTGTCCTTAGCGAGCCCACCTGGATCGTGCTGCCGTTCACGAATGTGTCGCGCGCGGCGGATCTCGAGTGGTTGCACGACGCCAGCGTGGGCCTGCTCACCCCGACCTCGAGCGCCGGTCTGATCTGGGCGTCGTCGACATGCGCGCGGTGTTGAATGCACGCGCGGCGCCGTAGGCGTTGTTCCTGGAATTGGCATTGGTGTGGCGGTTGACCCCGTACGATCCTAGCTTCGAGGCATGAACGCAGGAATCACCGCCCTCGGCCCGTGCGTTACCCGGCTCACCATGGTATGCGCGCTTGCGTTCGCGCCCATGGCCGTAAGTGCCCAATGCCCGGACGGAACTCCGCCGCCCTGCCGACGTGCGGCGCCGGCTGCGGGAGTGCGCGTCGCAAATCCGACTCTCGACGACCATGCCTGGATCGTCGTGCCGTTCGCGAACGCCACACGCACACCCGATCTCGATTGGCTGCGTGATGCGACCCGTCGTGCAGCGGATCAGGAAGTCGCGCGCCGGGTTGGGGGGCTGATCATCGCGCGGCGCCCCTTACCGAGGGTTCACCGGTCAGCATCGCAAGCGCTGACGGCCGCGGCGTCCGGACGTACGGCGGCAATCCTGGAGCTCGACAACGTGCATGCCGTCGTTGATGCTGTTTGTTTCGTCGGAGTCGTTTCGATGCGTACTTGATGTCGCCGCCGAAGCCTGCGTCGAGCCGGGCATCATGCGGGGCAGAGCGGCCGGCGAAGCGATCGGCTCACCTACGATTCCGGTCAGGGCGGGTCACACATGCTGCAAAGACGGCGGGGATTCGATAGGGGCGGACCACGTCAATGCGGAGTGATACCAGAGAGAGCGCAGCGCCGCGAGTGCGAGGTCGTCGGAGCGACAGATGCCGGCATCCGTCGCCCGCGCCAGAATGTCGCTGACCGATCGTTCATCATCGACCAGCGCAAAGACATCGCGCTCGGTGCGCGTGAACTCCCTCTGCCCGGTGGGGCCCTGTCCCTCGCGGCGCACGCCGTCCAGCGGGCGCCCGAATGCGGTCTCGCGCGACGTGCGGGCACGCGACGGACGCACCGCGAGCAACGCCTGCATGTCCGCCTGCGTACGCATCGAAGCTTCGACCGCCGCATGATCCGCGAGCGCCGCCATGAGCGGTCGGCTCCACGACGGGCGCTCGTATCCGGCCAGCGCTCGTACCGCCAATCGCGCCGTTGCGATCGAGGAGGCGATGCCGGCGTGTTGTCCCCCCGCGTGCAACGCACCGCCCGCGAGGTACACCCGCCGACGGCCATCGAACAGTTGCTCCCACAAATCAGGCCGGTTGGCCGATAGCCACGCGATGCATTCGTCCCGGCCACCACTGAACTTCAGCCGTAGGGCATCCTCGAACGTTGGCGCGCGTCGCAACTGGTCGACCAGGTGTGGCTTGAGCGTGCCGCTTCGCTCCAGCATGGCCAGCGCGTCTTCGTCAAGCTCCGCCCCGCGAGAGTGGACGATGACATCACATTCGATTCGCCTGCGATCGCCCGCCGTGGTAATCGTGATGCCGTTGGCATGCGGCTGGATGTCTTCTGAACACTCGAGGCACACGGAGCCGGTGGCGCGGACGAGCTGCCTGATGTCATCGCGCGCGTGATACGGCGCGTGTCCATGGCTGAGCATGGTGATCGTTGCGCCGTTGCTCATCAACGCAACGGCGTGCTCGTAGGCGGAGAGTCCCCGACCGATCAGCACGACTTTCTCTCCCGCCAGCTCGATGGCGTTCCTGAAGCTCGTCACCACACGCGGGCGGTGTGCGGCGCTCGTGGCACCGAAGGTCATGCCTCGCCTGCGATACCAGCTCGTCACGATTACATGGTCAGCGACAATGCGCTGTCGCCGTCCAGCGGTATCCGTCACGACGGCGACGGTATCGGCGCCACTCTCGAGCGCGAGGCACCGGTGGCCCTGGAGCACGCGAAGCCTCCCCCAATTCACCAGGCGCGCGTAGTACCGAAGCACGTCCTCGCGCGTGCAGTGCGACGGGTGATGGCAATCGAGCGGCAGCGCGCCGAACTCGAAGTGCTGGGGCGGCGATACATAGGCCAATCCATCCAGGTGCGATACCACTGTTTCCAGGATGGACGCGCCTCGTTCGACGCCCAACGCCTCGATGCCGAGCATCTTCGCCTCGAGGAGCGCTGCGATGCCCGTGGGTCCCGCCCCCAAGACGCAAAGTGGAACCCGAATGACGCCGGGATCGGAGGCCATCCTGGAAAGGGAAAGTGGCTGCCTGATGACCGGCTACTTCGCTCGACTCATCCGGAATTCTCCCGTCGCAGCGCCATCAGGCGTTGATGCGGAGAGGGTACCAATGATAGAATCGGCGACGATGCGTCCCCTGTGCGCGGCCGGTCCCATCGTGAAGAACACGCTGTCGCCGCGTACCATGCCGGAGTCGACCACCAGGTATTGATATGGGCGAGGCGCGTCGCCATCGCAGGTGATGGTGCCACCGGCGCCGTATCCCTTGAGTCCATTTCCCGCCTGCTTGAAATGCACCATGTTGTTCTTCACGGCGCAGCTAAAGGACTTGGCGCCATCCTTGAACCGCATTTCGGGCACCGCGTAGCGCCAGTTCCCTGACAGGTCGGCCGCAGGGCGCGCGGCGGCCGACAGCGCGATAATGCCGAGCACGGCGCAGGTTGTAACAACGTAAGCTTGCCGAATCATGGCGAACCTCCTCAAGGGTAGACGACAGGCATCATGCCCACAACCGCGACGTATGGCCAACGCCGTGCGTTCTTGCGCGGGCACTATATACCGGGCATCGTCGCCCGTGGCAAGACTGCAGAATATTCTACGCAGCGTTGTGCTGGCCCGTTGCGTCGTCCTAATCGCGCCTGGTGCCATGCATCTCCGTTGGCGCAGTTCCACTGTGCCACTCGCTGAACCCCTCCCACATGCAACAGCTGTTACGGCCCTAACGCATTGGCCACGGACGCCAATGTGAGAAGATTCTAATAGAGGCACATCGGTTTGGTGCTGGCGCTGTGTGCAGCACCGCACAGCGCTAAGAGCGCCTTGCATTTTCCGGCACCGTCACCCATAACTCTTCCGGGTGTCTTCCTGCCACCCGAGCACCTGAGCCAATGGGCACAATGAGGGCGCGACTTGCCGCAGCACGCGTGCTCCCGCGCCTCTTTCAAATGATCTGGCGCACGCACCCGTGGTACGCCAGCGCGGTGCTCGTGCTGCGGCTGATGCGCGCCTTCGTGCCCGTGACAACGCTCTGGATCGCGAAGCTGATCATCGATGCCGTCGTGGCCGCCGCAGCGCACCGGGGTCCCGCCGCCGCGGTGTGGCGCGCGTTCCTCCTCGAGATGGGTGTCATCGCGGCCAGCGCCATCATCGCCCGAGCGTCGGTGCTGATCGAATCGCTGGTCGGCGACCTCTTTTCCACGTCGCTCAACGCGCGCATGATGGAGCATGCGGCCACGCTGGACCTTCAGCAGTTCGAGGATCCCGGATTCAACGATCTCCTCGAACGCGCACGGCGCGGAGGATCGAATCGCGTGGGCACCGTCATTCGCCTCATTGGGCTCGCCCAGGACGCGCTGACGCTCACCTCCCTCGTCGTTGCCCTTGCGGTCTATCGTCCGCCTCTGATCGCGCTGCTGCTGGTGTCCGTCATTCCCGCGTTCCTTGGCGAGACGCACTTTGCGGGTCTCTCCTACAATCTCTTTTTTCGGTTCACTTCCGAACGCCGTGAGCTGGACTACTACCACCTGCTCGGCACTAGCAATCAAGGCGCCAAGGAGGTGAAGGCGCTTGGATTATCCGAGTGGCTCGTGGCGCGGTACCGCGCGCTCGCTGCGGCGTACTTCGAGATGAACCGGCGGCTGACCAGCAGGCGCTTTGCCGTTGGCACACTCCTGAGTCTCGTCGCCACGGCGGGATACTATGGCGCGTATGCGGTGGTACTCACGGACGCTCTCGCTGGCGCGCTGACGATCGGAACGCTCACCTTCCTGTCCGGTTCATTCGGTCGCAGCCGCGACCTGTTCCAGAGCTGCCTCTCGAGCGTCAGCGCCACGCTCGAGGACTGCCTGTACATCCGGGACTTGTACCTCTTCCTGGATACGCAGCCGATGCTTCCCACGGGCTCGCACGCGCTGCGCCGCAGGCAAGGCGGCATTGGCACGGTCCGATTTGACAACGTGAGCTTCAGGTACTCGTCTTCCGGGCGCTGGGCCGTGCGGAACGTGTCGTTCATCCTGGCACCAGGAGAACGCGTCGCACTGGTTGGAGAGAACGGGGCAGGCAAGACGACGATCGTGAAGCTGCTCATGCGCCTCTATGATCCAACCGAGGGGCGCATACTGGTCGACGACGTGGACCTTCGCGAGTACGAGGCCGCGAGCATCCGTGACCGGATTGCCGTGGTGTTCCAGGATTTTCTCCGCTACGACATGCGGCTGGACGAAAACCTTGGCGTCGGCGACATCCGTCGTTTCGGGCATTACCTCAACCGGGTGCGCCGCACGGACGCGGACTCGCACGATCGGGTGAGCGAGGATGTCGACCGGGGGCTCTCGGAGATCCTGCACGACGCCGCGCGCCAGGCCGGCGCGTGGCCGCTGATCGAGCGCCTGCAGAATGGATCAGGCCAGATGCTCGGACGCAGGTTCGAGGGTGGCATTGATCTCTCCGGCGGCGAATGGCAGAAGGTTGCCCTTGCCCGTGCGTACGTGCGTGATGCGGACCTCGTCATCCTCGATGAGCCCACCGCCGCGATTGACGCGCGAGCCGAGCACGAGGTGTTCCAGCAGTTTTCGGAGTTGATGAAGGGTCGCACGGCACTGCTGATCTCACACCGCTTCTCCACGGTGCGTATCGCCGACCGCATCATCGTGCTGCGGCAGGGGCGCCTGACCGAGGACGGCCATCACTCGGACCTGCTCGCGTCCAAGGGAGAATACGCGGAACTGTTCGAGTTGCAGGCGGCGGGCTACCGCTGATCCTCCGGCGCCACGGGATGCCCGGACTTGTTCGCCACGGCTGCGTTGTATGCGCTGGTTACGAGCCCTCGTTCGGCGAGCTGGTCCTGCGGCGTGAGTGCGGGAAGCAAGCGAAGGTGAACGATTGCGAGTGCGCTCTCGAGCGATCCGCCGCGCGCGACGAGCGCAGAGATGGCGTCTCGCACCTGGATCAACGCCGCGTGGTAGGCGGAGAGATCCTTTGCGTTCATTGGTGCACCGCGACCAGGGACAAAAGTGGACCTGCCGGCGTATTTCACGAAGCGGTCGACTGAGGCAATGATCCCGTTGATGTCTCCCGCTCGGGCCGCATTCACCTCGGGATATGAGCCGGACGTGACGGCCAGGCCGAATACCACGATGCCGGAGCGCTCGAAGTGCACGAGGAGGTCACTCGACGCGTAGCCCGTCGGCTGGTGCACGGCATGAATCTCCTCCCCCTCCAGCGTGAGCTGGATGACATCCGAGAAGCCCATGGGTAGCACGGCGCCGGTGGTATCCACCGCGACGCGGCTGGCCAGGCGTTCTCGAACGCGCTCATGCACGAAGACGGAGACGCTGTCGCCGGCGAGGTGCACCGCGCGCAAGAGCGCCGGTGCGGGCGCGTCGAACACGATCATCCGTTTCACCGGCGCCAGCTTGCGAGCGCGAATGAACGATGCGAGGCTGTCGATCACATCGACATCAGGCACCCCAACCACGATGGCCTCCAGCTGGCCGGAGTAGAGCACCACACTCCCGGCTTGTCCGCGAAATACCCACGCGTTCGGCTGGAGCTGATCCACGCATGTTCGAATCGACGAACCGGGGACGCACGGCTTTGCGGCCTGGCCGCGTGCACCACGCGGGCTCGCGACGCCCATGGCGAGTGCGAGCGCAAGTACACCGCCCGGCATGAACCGTCCACGCTCACGCATCGCGCGCCTCCGGTATTGGGAAGACGTCGAGCGCACCGCGCTCATACGCGGTACTCAATGCGATGCGGACCATTTCCTCCTCGAGCCCCGGTCCGGACGCCTCGGTGAGCGCATCCCGGGAAGCGTCGAGCAGCTCCGCCAGACACATTGGGCGCGTCAAATGGTGCAGCACAGCTCCCGTTGTGTGATCGAGTCGCGTGAGGCTCACGACGCCCTGATATTGATCGCTCAGGAAATAGACTGATGGTCCGGGAGCCGGCGGTTGGTGGGGACTGGCGTCGAGCCAGGCGTCCCAGTCGTATTCGCTCCGCGTGAGTTGGACATGTTTCGACAATTGAACAGTCACCGACGCCCAGTTGGGCTGGGGCGTGATGGTCCTTCGAATGTGACGGACAAGCTCATCACAGTGCCAGCGCCGCGTGGTAAATAGGGAAAACTGCGCTTGTTCGGGTGCGAGCGCGTCAGCCATCAGTGACCGGCGCACGTCGTCGGGCTCGGCGGCCGCGAGCTTCGAAAGTCCCTCCATGAGATGAAGCGTCTCGGTGCCAGGAAGTGTCGCATTGGCTGCATCCACGAGCGGTGGAATCACGCTCGCGCAGGCGTCGTGAAACCTCGCAAGGATGCGAAGCGTTCGACCGGCATGCGCGTTGTGGGATCGCCGCTGGAATGCAGCGATCGCTGTCGCTGCCGACCCGCCGGCGCCGGCGAACGTCCCGGCTGGCGATTCGAACGACAGCAGGCTTGGCACGCCCTCGGCCGCAAGGCGCAGGAAATAATAGCCGAGGCCGCAGATGCCCTGCATCATACCGAGGTCACCGTGCGTGACGTCGTCCGCGTCCGAGCCGGACAAGAGTCCGCTTACCCGCCGCCCAAGCGCGACAGAGGCCATTTCAACGACGGAGCTCGACTCGGCATCGCCCAGGGCAGCGGCGGCGGCGCGCAATGTTTCGCAGCGGCCGATGGTGCCACAACACGCCGTGAAATCCGCGGTTCTCTCACGCACATCGCGCTTGATCACCGGCAGGACGAGGGCTGCCTCGTCGCGATACTGCTCGCGTCCGAGCAAGTGGTGCGCTCGCAGGCGCGCGAGCGTCATTCCCGCCGCGCCGTGGCACCATCCCACCGCGCAATGCGGTGCATAGTCTCCCGCTTCGTCGAGCGCCGCGGCCACCGCGCGCGAATCGGCGTGCGCATCACCAGCCAGCAGTTGGAGCGCCGGCATCAGGGGAAGGTGCCGAAAGTCCATCCAGTTGCCGTGCTCCGCACTGAACGTGGTCGCCTCGTACGCGAACGCGGCCTCCGCGGCGTACGCATACCGCGCGTCCGAGGTGGCGGCGAACACCTCCAGGAACGCCTGTGCAATGCCCGACGTACCGTGCGCCACTCCACTCAGTTCCCGCGCACGTGCGCTGTTGCACGGCCAGGACCAACCGACCCGCTCGATGGTCGCATGCGCAATGAGCTCGTCGCTCAGGCGGGCTGCCGTCTCCACGTGCGCAGCATCACCGAGCGCGTCAGCGATACGCAGGCAGCCGAGAATTGCGCCTGCCGTGCCGATGGTGACGTCAAATGGCATGCCTGCCGAGATGTCCATGGGAAGCTGGCCAATCAATCGTCGGGCGGTGGCGGCGTAGCGGCGCACTCCAAGAAGCCGAGCGGCGCGCGCGGCAACGTACGCCACGCCAGTAAAGCCGAAGAAGAACCCGTTGCTTCCCCACCCGCTTGCAGGAACGCTGCGCAGCGCATGCTGCAGCCCGCCGGTCGCGTGCCGCAATAGTTCGGCATCAGGCACGTGTTGGGAGAGCTCGAGCAGGAACAGGCTCAGGCCGGCCGACCCATGATAGATGGTTGGGGCACGCTGTCCAAGCGCGAGCCCGCCATAGCGCCGATCGCGCTTCACGCCTGCCACCATCGTGGGCCACGAACACTCATCGCCGCTCCATTCGGCATGCGCGATGATGTGCCGCGCGATCTCGTGGGACAGATCGAGCGATGCATCGCGCGACAGCGGGTGCTCGTCGCGCCCTGTCGAAGTGTGCATCCGTGACGCGTTGGTGGCTGTTCCCACCGTCATCACCCCTCCCTTAGGAGGCTGGCGGGATTCGTCCGAAGCGCACGTACGGACGGAATCCAACTCGCGATGACCGCAGCGACGCTGAGCAGCGCGGTCGCGGCCACCAATGGCACTGCGCGCGGCAATCGCATTCCGTACAGCACCCCTGACGCGAGTCGAGTCCCCAGGAAAAAGAGAACGAGACCTGCCACGAGCCCGATGGCAGCAATCATCACCCCTCGGCCGACGACCGCACGCAGCACGTCGTTGCGTTGCGCACCAATGGCCATACGTATGGCAATTTCCCGCGCGCGCCGCGCCGTGGTATAGCTCAGAACCCCGTAGATTCCAAGCACCGCGAGCGAGAGCGACGCACCGGCGAATGCCACGAGCAACGTGGTCGCGAACCGCTGCGGCGCGAGCGACGACTGCATCCGCTCCTCCATGGTGCTCACTTCCGACAGCGGCAAGTACGGATCGACGTCGTGCACGGCTGCGCGCAACGCGGCGCGTATTGCTTCCGGTGACGATGTGCCGCGCACCGCGACGGAGAGCGTCCTGACCGCACCAGGGGCCTGCTGGTACGAGAGATAGACCGCAGGCTCCGCCTTCTCGCCCAGGTCGCGCTTCTTCACTGGACCTACCACGCCGATTATCTCGGCTTCACCGCCGACAATGATTGTCTTGCCGACTGGATCCTCGCCGCGGAAGAACGCGTCCACGAGCACCTGGTCCACGACGGCGAGGCGCCTCGTTCCCGCGACATCTGCGCTGGTAAACACGCGCCCCCGCACCACGGGAATTTCCAGCGCCTGAAAGTAGTCCCCTCCGGTGAACAGCAGCGTCGCATGCCGGTCATCGCCGCCCGACATATCTTCGCGACCCGGCACACGCACCAGCGAGCTGGCGCCAAGCTCGGTGAACGGCAGGCCCGAGGTGAGCCCCGCGTACCGCACGCCCGGCACGGCGCGCACGTGCGTGAGCAACTGCTCCGCCACGCCCGCGCGTGCGGCGGGCGTCTGGTACCGATATGCGGGCACCGAAATCCGCGCGGTGAGCACGCCTTCCGCGCGAAAGCCCGGCGCGACATCCAGCAGCTGAAACAGGTTGTCGAAGACGACGAGGGCGCTCAGCACAAGCAATGTGGAGAGCGCGAATTGCAGTCCCACACTGAGGTGCAGCAGGCGGGTTCCAAATGGCAGCACGGCGGACGATCGTCCACCTCCGCCGCCCAGCGCGCTGGCAGGATCGACGTTCAAGCTGCCCAACGCCGGCGCGACACTGAAGACAAGAAGCGTCAGGATCGTGGTCAGCAGCAGGAAGGCGAGGACAGTGCCGTCGATCGTGATGTTCTGGAGCACCATTTCGCGACGTGGTGCAATGACCTGGACGTATCGGACGATCGCTCGCGCCGTGACATAGGCAAGCACGCCTCCGCACGCCGCCAGCATGCCATTCTCCATGATGCGCTGGCGCACCAGCTGCACGCGGGTGGCGCCGAGCGCGGCACGCACCGCGTCTTCCCGCATGCGCGCAGCGGCACGAACGAGTTGAACGACAGCGACGTTGACGCACGCCATGACCAGGAGCAGCCCCATGCCGCACGCGAGCAGCAGCACGATGGACCGAAGCTGGCCGCTGAGAAACGTCACCAGGGGGACAGCCTGCATTCTCCTGCCATATGACGCCGGGTACCACATGGCTCCGAATTGCGTGGTCCACTCCTGCATGATGGTCACGAGGCCGGCCTGAGCAGCGGCGACGGGCACTGATGGCTTCATGCGCGCCGTGGTGGTGAACAACAGCATGCCCCGGTCCACCGCTGCCCTCGATCCCGCAATGAGGGGATAGGGTATCCACACATCCACCGACCACGGATACCGAAATTCCTTTCGAGCGATACCGGTAATGCGATACGACTGGCCGTCGAGCTGTATGCTCCGTCCGACGACCGCGGAGTCCCCTCCAAATGTGGATCTCCAGAACTGCTGGCTCAGCACTACTGCTCCGGCCTGATCGTCGCCGGTGTGATAAAACGCGCCGTGGGCAGGTCGCTGGCCGAAGACGTCGAAAAACGGACCGAGCGTGGATGCCGCGGAGACTCGCAGCGTCTTGTCGCCGGCGACAAAGTCGCGCTCCGTGGTCTCGACACCCGCGACGGCATCAAAGAAGCGATGATCTTTCGCCAGGTCCAGCACTTCACCAGCGGCCATCCGGCCGCCATACAGGCTCATTTTCGGGATCTCATCCTGCACCACGACGAGCCGCTCGATGTCGGGGACGGGCAGGGGATGGAACAGCACGGATTGCAGCACGCTGAACATCGCCGCGTTCGCACCGATGCCGATGGCGAGCGTGAGGATGGTGACGGCGGAGGACATGCGACTCGAACGAAGCGCGCGAAATCCAGCATGGGCGTCGCGCGCCAGTGCATGCAGGAGCGATTCGCTACGCTGCGAGCGATCATCCATGCGACATTGCCTGCAACTTTTCCGGGCTGACGCCAAAGTCCACCAGGAACCGCGGGCCCCCTGCATGCAACCGCAGCAGGAAAAATCCGATGCCGGCAGAACCCGTGGACGCATCCGTTGCCAATCGTTCCAGCCAGCGCCCGGGATACGCAATGCCGCCTGGCCGCTCCACTCCATACATCAGGACGGATTTTGCGATCCGATGCACGCGCGCCTCGGCCAGGGGATCGCCTGCGAGTCGATGAAGATCGAGCATGAACTCGCCGACACCGGACAGGCCGTCGAACAGTGACGGAAGAATGGACCACACGCAAAAGGAGTCTTCTGCCAATGCGGCCAGTCGCTCGCCGTGCGCTTCCCATCCAGTGCGCCAGCTGTTGCGAATCAAGACCGTACCGACGCCACTCGTGCCATGGATGAAATAGGGAAATGTCGCCTGATCACCCCTGTACCTGGGCCAGTGAATGCCGATGCGTTGCGGAAGGCCACCGCGAAGGTCGCCCGCCATGGCCTGTTGCGCGGTGGCATGGAAGACGTCATCACCGGTTGCATCACCGAGCAGCACGAGGAATGAAGCGATGCCGGCGCCGCCGTGACCATAGCCAAAGTGAATCTGCGAGTCGGATGGCGTGCGCCACACCATTGCATCGTCCTCACGGATCCCGGTACTGACCAGATACTCGCCGGCTTCGCACGCCGCGTCGAGGTATGCATCCTTGCCCGTATCCTGGTAGAGGCGAAGCGCCACAATGCCCCAGCCCGCCGCACCCCACATCAATCCAGGGTCTGACAGGCGCAATGGAGACCGCCTGCAAAGCGACATCACCTCCTCCGCTCGCTCGTGCTGCCCCAACTCCCAAAGGGTATACGCAATGCCCGCGAGTCCCGTGGATAGTCCGGGCGGATAGGCGTCGATGGATACGGGACTATTGACGATCCAGTCCAGTGACTCGCGCGGCACCTGGCCCATGGCCGCGTGCAGGAACAGCGCAGTACCGCATGCGCCGTGCGCCAGGCTCAAGGGATTCAGACCGAATATCTGCTGGTCGGCCGGCCAGAGACGATCGTCGCGCGTGTGATCAGCGTTCGCGAGAATGAATGAGCACAGCTTGTCGATGTGCTCCTTGATGACCTGCGCATTAACGAGGACGGCCTCGGCGATCGCACGGGCGCGAGGTCCTGGCGCAGGCTGCGTCGCGAGGCGGCTGATGGACATGGCCTGATCGGGTGAGATGGATTGCGTCGTCATGGTGTTGTCCACTGTGGCTCCAGCACATCGAGCAGTTGGCGCGCGACCTGCGGCTCGCCGCGCAGGAGCGCCTGGATGACATCCACCGCCGCCTGCGGCACACCGAGCACCACGACCTCGACAAGCCAGAGCGCCACCGCATCGGGGTTGAGGACCGCAAACGACTGGAGCGATACCATGCTCGCGAAGAGCAGCATGCCCGCTCCATACCAGTCGTCCGCATACTCGAGCGTCCACGAGGCCACGCGCCGAGGACTTCCGAAGCTCGCCGTGTACATCCGCGCTGATGTCCGCCGAAAGTCCTCGGGGTCATCGGGAAGCAAGGCCGCCTCGAAGTCGATCAAGCGAATGGCATACGTGTCTGGATTCACGATGACATTGCGCAACGAGAGGTCGGAGATGATGACCCCGCACGCGTGGATGGCCTCGATGGCGGCGATGATGTTGCGGGCGACCGTGCAGAACACCGGCATGAACGCTTCGACCACGCCGGGGAGGTGGATGAACGGGAAGAGGAGTCCACGCTCGGACGCCCAGAGGTTTTCGAGCGTTGGTCCAGGAACACGCTCGATGGCGATGAAGAGGTGCTCCCAGTCCTGGAAGAGCGCCACCGGCTGCGGCGCATAACCGGTGTCCTTCAACCGTTGGAGCACAGCGTATTCGCGACGGATGAAGCCGCGCCCATCCGTCACCTTGTCAGCGAACGAATGCACATCGATCCACGGCCGTGCTTCCTTGATGATGACGTCCTTGTCGTCTGTCTGGTCGACCGCGAGATACACACCACCGCGGTTGGAGAAGCGCAGTGACCGCTTCACGGCAAATCGCCCGCCAATGAGCGGCGCACCGTCGGGAGGCACGATGCCCGTGGCGCCGAATGGATCATCGACCCACGTGGGGACCGCCGCATTCACCGCGCGCGTATCGGCAAACCGTTCGCCGCCAGGCTGCAGGATGGAGGCATCGCGCCCGCCATCCGCGCGGAGCTGCGTTGTCTTCGAGAAGCCGCCGTATCTATAGTAGAGCACCGGACTGTCCTTGTACCGCCTGTCGGACAGGATGAACGGCCCATGGAAGGGCCGGGCGTTCAGACGCTCGTACAGCTGCTCCATCAGCTGCTGGAACACCGCCGTGGATGGGGGATAGATCGTAATGAACTTGCCGCCGCCCGTCCTCGTGAAATTCTTGGAGCTGAGCATCCGCCACATCATCGGGTCAGCCGCACACTTGAACGTGATCCCGCGCTGGATGCAGCACCCCGCGACGATCGTGAGGAGCTCCAGGGCTTCGGGAGCAACCGTCGACACGTGAATCTTGAAGCCTTGCGGGGGAATGGTGCCCCCGTTGGGACTGACACCCAGCCAGCAATCGCTCCTGGTGACCTGCCAGCCGGTGGGCGGCAGGAGTGACTCGAGGCGGTCCCGGTACTCCGGTGTCGCCGAGTAGCGCGAGAGAGTCTCGTAGAAATCCGGATGTGCCATGGTGTACTGGAGCATCGCCTGCCTCGCATGCGTGACCGTACCGAGTGAATGGCCAGTACGTCCAATGGGCTGGCGACGCCGTGGCCGGGTGAGTCCCGCGGCGCCCTTGCACGCACGCCGCGAGACCGAAAGCGACGCCCCGCTGCTAGTCCGACATCGTGCAGTCCCAGTCGCACGAGTACGTACACATCGTGCTGTCCGTTGTGCAGCTGCAACACACGCTCCATGTGCTGCGCATCTCGTCCAACGACGAGCCGGCGTTGTCCTCATCCATCATCTGCAGTCCGAGAATGTTGTCCATGTCCTGTTCCTCCTGGTGAAATGGTCCGGCGGAATGCGCACCGCCGATGCGTACAGCGCCACCATTCCGATGGAGCTCAGGTGGTGCAAGCGCAGAATGAATCCATGCAGCCGTCCTGGCTGCAGCAGGCCGTGCAGGTGTTGCTGTCCGTGGTGCAGCTGCAGCAGATGCTGAAGGTGCTGCGCATCTCCTCCATCGCCGTCGCGTCATCCGCGGAATCCATCAACTGCAGTCCGAGTACGGTGTTCATGCGGGTATCCTCCGTTACAGGTTGCGCGGACCGTCAGTCCGCCAGTTGGGATAGTGCCGGTCGACACTCCCCACGTCATTGTACCGCTCGACAACTCGGCTTCTCTTGCGACGTACACTGCCATGGCGGAGGATCATTGGATGCCCGCACACCCTAAACGACTGCGCGCCGTGGCACGTTGTGGTTTCCACGCTTTGTGCTTGTGATCACCGTGCTGCTCTTGCACCGTGTCTATGTCGTCGCTTACAGAGCACTATCGCTGCTAACCGGCGCGATAATACGATTCTCCTAAACGATTCGCAATAGCGGCTGTGATTGCCGCAGTCGCGTCGCACGGTTCATTTGCGCGCACATTGTCACCGACGTCATACCGTACTCTTAGGTCGCAAACTGTCGTAACGGCCTATATGAGAAAACTCTCATGCGAGCACACCATCGCATGGGGCGCGTCACCGGCGGCAGCGTAGCCGTAACCGTACATTGTTAGAATATTCTCATGGTCATATGCGTCATGCGCCTGTCGCCGTCGCCTGCCCACGCGTCCACTAGTCGTCACCTGTACATCGTGACCCATGGTCGGCGGCATTGGCCGGCTAATACTTCAGGTTTCTTGAGCGTGTCGCGCGCGCAGCACTTCAATGGCTCGGCGGTGGTATGACCAGGCATCATTGGCGCCGCCAGTCAATTGCGACGGTCAATCGCTGGAATCAGCTGAACGCGGCGACGCGGCAGGTGGCGGCGAGTGCTGAGTGACATCCCGCGTGAACATCATCGCTCAGGGCTTTGCGACTCGCGAAGCCTCGGTGCCGATGTCGGTAAACCCGTTCGCCTCGCGCGACTCATCGACGCCTCTCGAGAAGGCGTGGACCTGAGGACTTCCTCACCTTCGGTGTACAGTACCCGCTCCTACGCGAGAAGAAGTCTGCCGCGCAACGGGTATGTCGCGGCCAAGCTGGCGCGCCGTCTCGAGCCAATGCTGGATGACCAACTCCGCTGCGGCCAATGCCGCGCTGTAAGTCGGCCCATCTGCCGCACAGCCCGGCAACTCAGGCACTTCGGCGACGAAGGCCTGATCGGGCTCACTCCAGTAGATGATGATCTCGTAGCGATAATCAGGCATCATCGGACTCGCGGAGCGGGAAATCGGTCAGTCGATACCGCAATATAATATCCCGTGCCTGACGGACCTGGTATGGCTTGGCGGTTCCGTCATGGCGCGGTTGAAGATTCAGGATCTCAGCCACTCCTTCCCGGAAGAAGACTCGATGACTCCCGCCGTGCCTGCCTTGCTGCTTTAGTCTGGAGGTCTGCGCCAAGAGGTTTTGAAAGCCAGACGTCGCGTCAATTCGAACGTATTACAGACACTTATTGAAAATCCGCGGCAGACGTCGGGAAGGTGGCGATTGGCTCGCTGACGTGTAGGTCGAGAACCCTCGGTCGTCACAATGCATCTATCTGCAGGATCGACAAGGCTATATGCCGCAAGAAATGGATCTCGGCCGATCTTGATTACCTCATCGTCGGTGAGATCTGGCGCGTAACCCTCAGCGACGACGCGAGCAACGATCGCAGCATCCACTTCCTCCGCTAGGACTACTGCGCCTTTGACGTGAGGGCGTCGAAGCCACTCAGCTAGTGGGTCGTTGCCATCACAGACTTCCTCGTATATTTCTAGAGGAAGCTTTATCGCGCCAATTGTACCGTGATACTCCAGCCAATCCCAGAATTCGGGAACCATTTCCAGAGGATAATAGTCACGCCCAGCGTCAATGAGTACGTTAGCGTCTAGGAGATAGAGCATCGGCTAGGCGGCTCCGCCGGTTACCGCCGCCACTCCAGACATCAGCGTCTGAACGTTGTTTGGCCTCACGCCGAGAACCTGCCCAGCCTTTACGGTAGTGATGGCACCGGTGGAAAGCAGGCGAGCAGT
>JAQBPY010000006.1 GCA_028287285.1 Gemmatimonadota bacterium | reverse complement strand
CGCCGACGTCTACGGTATCCACGCCAATTCGTGAAGGCATGGAGACGACGCACTACTCGGTGGTGGACGAACAGGGGAATGCGGTGGCGACGACCACGACGCTGAACAACCTTTACGGCTCCGGCGTGTACGTTGCGAGCGGCGGCTTCTTTCTCAACGACGAGATGGACGACTTTGCCGCGCTGCCGGGCAAGCCGAACATGTTCGGACTCGTGCAGGGTGAAGCAAACGCGATTCAGCCGGGCAAGCGCATGCTGAGCGCGATGTCACCGACCATTGTGCTCGATCGCGATGGATCGTTGCTGCTGGTCGTGGGCAGCCGTGGGGGGCCGCGCATCATCACGAGCACGTCGCAGGTGATCCTCAATGTGCTCGATTACAAGATGACGCTTGCCGACGCGATGAGTGCGCCGCGGCTGCATCACCAGGCGTTGCCTGATTCGCTTGGCGTGGAGCGGGAGGGAGTTCAGGCGGTCGTCGCGGACTCGCTCAGGGCAATGGGGTACGGGGTATCAGCCGCGCGCGGGATCGGGCTGGTGAATGCAATCATGCGCGTGCGCGGCGGGTACGAGGGGGTGAGTGATCCGCGCAGCTCGGGGCGGCCGATCGGGTACTGAAAGAGCAAAGTAAAAACCTACCGCCGAAAGCCAGGCGGCGACCGCTTGGGGATTTTCGCGAACTTCACCCGCTGCGCGGAATCGAGGCGCGCAATGATCTCGTTGCGCGAGCTCTCGAACTCCGCAATGGTGCGCGGCTGCATCTCGTGGCGAATGGCGCGCAGCGTTGAATCGGTCCGCTTCATGATGCTGTCGATCCCCGCGCGCTGCGGTGGAGTCAGATCGAGCACCTTCGACATCTCGTCGAGCATTTCCCGGCGATGCTCCGCCTGCTGCTCCGGCGACGGACGGCCAGGCGGGCGGCGGAAATACCGCTGCACGACGAGGCGCTCGATGGCGGCACCGGCGAGGCCGCTGCAGAGCGCGACGACCACGAGCATGAGCGCAGCACGGCCGCGGCCCGACATCATTCCGGAACGCCCACGGTAAAGTCGCTCGTGCCCGTGACGGCATGCGCGAACGACGAGGCCGCGTCTTCGGCGGGGGTACCGCTGATGACGGCCGTCACGGCTTCAGCCGCGGCGGTAGGGGGCACCGCGGCGACGCCGCTGGACGTCCACAGCGCGAAGGTGGCGGCGAGTCCGGCCGCGAGCGCCATCGGCAGCGCACGGCGCTCCCAGCGTGCCGCGTAGCTCCACCAGGGCGCACGTTGCGCGGCCACGGCCACGCCAATGCGGCCCGCGAGCGCCGACCAGTTCACCGAGTCATGCGGCACCGGCCCGACGACACCGCGCACCAGCGCGCCAAGCGCCGCATCGTGAGGCGGCTCGCCGCCAAACGCACCTTCACCGATTGTGTTGTTCGAATCTGTCATACGTCGCCCTTGAAGAAACCTTGCAGCGCGCCGCGCAACGTCCGGCGTGCCTCGTGAAGATGCCAGCGCACCGTGCCGGCCGAGAGCTCGAGCATGTCCCCGATCTCCGTACTCGTCATGCCATCCACGTCGAACAGCGTCACGATCATGCGCTGCCGCTCGGACAACTTTGCCAGGGCGCGGGTGAGCATCTCGCGCGCTTCGGTCCGTTCACTTTCATCGAGCGCAGAGGGCGCGGGGCTGACGGCGTCGGTCTCCGGCTCCGTTTCCCGGCGAGCGCGCGAGCGGCGCAGGTTGGCGCCGCGATTGAGCACGATTCGCATGAGCCACGGGCCGAACGGCCGCGTCGCGTCGAATGAATCGAGGTACTGGTACGCCGCGAGAAACGATTCCTGCACGAGATCTTCCGCGTCTTCCCGATGTCCCACGACACGGTACGCCAGCTGGAAGGCCTGACGCATGTACACCTGCACCAGCTCGTTGAACGCGCGCTCGTCGCCACTCCGGACGCGGGCCACGAGCGCGGCATCCCTGTCGCGCGCCGCAGTCCTGTCATCCGTCGCCGATTCATCAGACGGTGCCGGGCCGGTCACCCGTTCCGGTCGCGCGAGCGCGGCCGTAGGTCAGAGCTCCGGTGGCCGGCCGCGCCCGCCGCTCATTCCGCCACCCATGCCTGGCGCGCCGAAAATGTTGCGCTCGCGACGCTTCTGGTCTTCGTCGGCCTTCTTTTTTGCTTCATTCTCGAGGTCCGCGGCCTTCTTTTGCTGATCCTCGGTAAGGAGCGCCATGGTCTGCTGCCGGGCGGTGGCGTTGGGCTCGTGAATGGCATCGAGCACGGCCGTGATGGCCACCTTGCGCTCGTTGATCTCGTCGCGCTGCTCCTGGCTCAGGTCATTTTCGCCACCGGCTGGGCGGCGCGTCGGACGCAGTGAATCGAGCTTCGCAAGATACGGGCGGATGGCCGCATCCTGGGTTGCCTTGATCTTTTCAATGGCGGCACGCTGCGTGTCGTTGATACCCACGACGTCTGCATGCTCGAGCACGAGCGACGCGACACCAGCGGGAATGACAGGCGGACCGACGATACCGAGATTGGTGGACGTGTTCGCATCCTGACGGCTGCGCTGCCTGCCCTGGCCGGACGCGAGCGTGGCAATACCGAGCAACGCCGCAAGGGCGAGTGTGGACGCACGTTGTACTGGGCGACGCATGAGAGCTGTCCTCATCGTAATGATGTGTTCCGGCGCGAGGTGGGGGTGCTGCTCTGCGCTGTAGAGTATGCACCGCGGCCGGGAAAATCGTTGGGTCAAACGAACGAAGGGCCGGCGAATCTCGCCAGCCCCTCGTCGTCACGACCGCCGCACCGCTAGGCGATCTTGACTTGCAACGGGCCGTTGAGCGTGATGGCGATTCCGGCGCCGTCGTTGATACACCCCTCGTAATTGGCCGTTCCTGCCGCGACGCCCGCACCGGCCGCCGCACCGGCCGCACCGCCAATGACGGTGGCCTTGGTGCTCTTGCCCAGGATCTTGCCGGCGATGGCGCCGAGGACGGCGCCGCCCACGACTTTCTGGACGTCCTTGCCCTGCGGCTCATTGCGGACCTTGGTGACGACCGCGTTGGTGACCGAGGCACTGAGCGGATACGTGTGGCCGGAAAAGCTCACGGACTTGACGGCGAATTCCATGACCACCTTGTCCGTGGAATTCTCGCTGCGCTTGAGCTGCGTGACCTCGAGCGCGACGGTGGCGCCGGCGGGAATCGTGGCGCCATTGGAGCCCGTGACGCCGTCGGTGACGGTGGCGTCGAAGGTCTGGCCAACGGTATAGGTGTTGGTGCAGACCCGCGCGTTGGAGCGAAGACCAATGGAGGTGCCGGAGGCGATGGTGCCCACGGCGCCGCCGCCCGCTGCCGGGGTGGGGTTCTTCGTGACCGTGTTCCCCGTTGCCGTGGTCGATGTAGTTGGCGTCGCCGGCTTTGGCGCGGGTTTCGCGGCTACCGGCTTGGGCTTGGTGGCCGCCGGAGCCGGCGATGAAGCAGCCGGTGTGGGCGCCACATCCTTGAGGGCCGGCTGGGCGGTGGTGTCGCGGTTGGCCAGCTGCAGATCCTTGTTCAACGTGGAATCCGTGGCGAGCGCGCTGTCCTTGGGCTTATCCGATGCGCAGGCGGCCAGTCCAAGCGCGAACGTCAGCGCGAGCGGGGCACTCATGCGGCGAATATACTTTGTCATATGGTCTCTCCAGATCTGTGGTGCTGCGACGACGTCAGCTTCCCGGTGGTGGAACAAATTGACGCCGTTCTGAACGCGCGGTAAGTGGCAAGCAATATGCCAGCCGCGTCCGCTTTACGACGCCTCGTGCCGTTCTACAGGCCGTACCGTGGCATGCTTGCCACCGGGCTGATCCTCGTAGCCGTCTCGTCGGCAATCGGAGCAGTCATTCCCTGGCTGCTCCGCGCGGGTATCGATTCCCTACACCGCGGAGCGCCGATAGGTCACGTGGTGCTCGTGGGCGCCGGGATCCTGGCCGTCGCGCTCGTTGGCGGAGCGCTCCGGTACTGGATGCGCGAGGTATTGAACGGGCTGAGCCGGCACATCGAGTACGACGTGCGGCAGGCGCTGTTCACCCGCCTCACCACGCTCGACGCCGCATATTTTGGCCAGACCCGCACGGGCGACCTGATGGCGCGCCTCACCAACGACCTGAGTGCGGTGCGCATGGCGGCGGGTCCGGCCATCATGTACCTCACGAGCACCATTTTCGGGGCGACGTTCGCACTGGTATTCATGTTCCGCATCGACGTGCGCCTGACGCTGCTCGCGCTCGTCCCGATGCTCATGCTCCCGGTCATCATGATCAAGCTCGGCGGCGCCATTCACCGGCGCTTCGAGGCAGTGCAGGAGCATTTCAGCGCGCTCACCACGCATGCGCAGGAGAACTTTGCCGGCGTTCGGGTGATTCGTGCGTATGGGCAGGAAAATGCGGAGATCGCGCGCTTCGCCGCGCTGAACGAAGGGTATGTGACACGCAACATCGCGCTCGCACGCCTCTATGGTGCAATGAACCCCATGTTCGGCCTGCTGGCGGGCCTGAGCGTCGCCGTCGTGCTCGGACTGGGCGGATCACTCGTCGTGCACGGCACCATCACCGTGGGCGCCTTCGTGGCCTTCGGCTTCTACCTCACGAGCCTCACGTGGCCGATGATCGCGCTGGGATGGGTGATCAATCTGTTCCAGCGCGGCGCGGCATCCATGGCACGGCTGCTCGAGGTGCTCGATGCGCAGCCGTCACTGTCCACGCCGGCCTCACCGCGCACGTTGCCACCGGCACATGGCGGACGGACCATCACGTTTCGGGACGTCGGCTTTCATTTTCCCACGCCGGCCGGCAGTGAGACGCGGTGGGTGCTGCGTCATGTGTCCTTCGAGCTTCCGGCGGGAGGCACACTGGCCGTGGTGGGGTCAACGGGCAGCGGCAAGAGCGCGCTCATCGACCTCATCCCACGGCTCAGCGACCCGCAGGAGGGTGAAATTCTCCTGGATGGAATTCCGGTGCGAGAGCTCGACCTGCACGCATTGCGTGCGGAAATCGGCTATGTGCCGCAGGAGAGTTTCCTCTTCAGCGATTCGATCGCGTCGAACCTCGCGTACGGTGATGCGGCGCACGACTTCGTGGATGCGCTAAACGACGACGAAATCAACGTCTCGGCCTCACGCGAGGCGGGCGCGCGGGTGGCGGCGGATCACATCTGGGCGGCGAAAGTTGCGCAGCTGGATGATACGGTCACCGATTTTCCGTTCGGCTACGGCACGATGCTCGGCGAGCGCGGTATCAATCTCAGCGGCGGCCAGAAGCAACGGCTGGCCCTCGCGCGAGCGCTTGCACGCCGGCCGAGTGTGGTGTTGCTGGACGACGCGCTGTCCGCGGTAGACACCCATACCGAGGCCGAGATACTGCACGGGCTCCGGACCACGCTTGCGGGCCGCTCTGCGGTCATCGCATCGCATCGGGTGAGTGCCGTGCGCGATGCGAGCTGGATCATCGTCCTGGATGATGGCCAGGTGGTGGAAGCCGGCACCCACGAGACGCTCATGCGGGCGGGCAGGCGCTACTCGGCGCTGTTGAGCCGCCAACAACTCGAAGAAGCAATCGAGTCTACCACTGGCGGCCTCGTCGGCGCCGTATAGAATTGATAAACATATGCATCGTCTCGACGCACCCGCCGCCTCAGTCTACCAGCACGGCGGGTCCGACCTCACGGGAGATGATATGTCCACGGAAGCCCGGCTGAAGCAGGCGCTGGATCGAATTGCAGAGCTGGAGGCGGGAGATGCGTACAAGACGCAATTTCTCGCGAACATCTCTCACGACCTCCGCACACCCCTCACCGCAGTCATCACGCACGCGGAAATCCTGCGCGATGGCATACTCGGCCCATTGAGTGACCGCCAACTCGAGAGCATTGGCGGCATCATCAACGGCAGCCGCCAGCTGCTCGACCAGGTGGGTGAAATCCTCACGTACGCGCGCGGCGCAGCCAATCAGCTCACACTCAGCCCGTCGCAGTTCCACCTGGACGAGGTCATCTCGCAGTTGCGCGCGCTCAACGAGTCGCTCTCGAGCAAGAAGGGCGTGTACCTCACGTCGGACGTGCCGAACGACCTGGAGCCGGTAACGGCAGACCGGGAAAAGGTCGCGCACATCGTGGGAAATCTCATTGGCAACGCCATCGACTTCACGCCCAGGGGCGGCAATGTCTGGGTGCATGCGTCGCGCATCGAAAGTGAGCACGGTGTGGAATGCCTGGTGGAAGTCGGCGACTCGGGCATTGGCATCGACCCGGAGCATCACGAGCTGGTGTTTCGTGAATTCGCGCAGGTGGATTCCAGCGCCTCCCGCCAGCACCACGGCACGGGCCTCGGCCTCACCATCGCGCGCAAGCTGGTGGAACTGCATGGTGGGCGCATGTGGGTGGAAAGTGAGCTCGGCGCGGGCAGCCGGTTTTTCTTCACCATTCCCTATCCGTCCTGATTTCCCGTGGCACTCCCGCACGTTCTTGTGGCCGAGGACAATCAGCTGGTGTGCGACGCGATGCGCGTGCTCTTTGAAGAGACGGGGCACCGGGTGAGCGTGGCGGGGCACGTCGCGGAAATCGTGGATATCGCGGAGTCGGATCCCGTGGATCTGCTGCTGCTGGACCTGGGGCTGGCCGACGGAGATGGGTTCGAGGTGCTATCCGGGCTTGCGTCGCGTGGCGTTCAGCCACGGGTGATTGTGGCGCTCACCGGGCGGGATGAGCCGGCGGTCGTTGCGCGGTGCATCGCGGCGGGGTGCAAAGCGGTGCTGCTCAAGCCGGTGCCGGCTCGGGAGCTGTTGCGGCAGGTGGGGGCGTGGTTGGCGGAATGACTGTCGACAGGTTCAGAGCCGCCCCTTGAGTACTTCGGGGGTCATTCCCTGCAGGTACGTCGACATCACCGTGAAGTAGTCGAACATCATCAGCAGGCCGACGATCACCAGCAGTGCGCCACTGACCTGCGATACCCTCCCCAGGTACGGGCGCAGCCTGGTCATTGCCTCGAGAAAACGCTCCACTGCCACGGCCGCGACGAGAAACGGGATGGCCAGGCCGAGGGAGTACGAGAACAGCAGCGTCAGCCCTTTGGTGAGATCCGCAGACTCCGCCGTGTACGTGAGAATGGCACCGAGGATCGGGCCAAGACACGGCGTCCACCCTGCGCCGAAGGCCATGCCCACGAGCACTGTGCCCAGGTAGCCCACCGGCTTGTTCGCAAGGTGCACGCGGCGCTCGCGATCGAACGCGCCAACCCGAATGGCGCCGAGCAGGTAGAGGCCGAACAGCACGACCAGCGCTCCGCCTACGCGGGTGATCCACACCCGATACACGAGCAGCACACGTCCAAGCACGCTGGCTGAAGCGCCGAGGGCAACGAAGATGAGCGTGAAGCCGCAGACGAAGAGCAGCGCGTGCACCAGGGCCGAGCGTCGCGCTCGTGCGAGGTCGTCGAAGCCCACGCCCGTGACGAACGTGAGGTAGCTGGGAATGAGCGGCAGCACGCAGGGCGACAGGAAGCTCAGGAGGCCAGCGCTGAATGCGATTGCGATGCCGATGGAGGCTGGTTCGGCCACTGGGAGAA
>JAQBPY010000380.1 GCA_028287285.1 Gemmatimonadota bacterium | reverse complement strand
AGACCGCGCATGGCCTCGCGCAGGATCCACTTGCGAGCATGCGGACGTGTGCGCATCACGGGAGGCAGCCGCAGTGCAAACTCCACGAGGGGGCGATAGAGGAATGGATATCGAACGTCGACAGCGTCTGACACGACCTCGTGATCGGTGCCCGCACCAAGCGCATCCATGGCATAGGCAATGGCACCGCTGTATTGCTGTCCGGCGGGCGCGTCCAGTTGCCTGGCAACCACCGAGTGACGATCGATACCTGCCTGCCGAGCAAAGCGGTCATCGATCCATGAGGGGACGAGCATCTGGCCGCGCTGCAGATACCGGCGAACAGACCGCGGCAGCAAGGGCACGACCGCATTATCCAACGCCACACCCCAGAATGACATTCTGCCTTGCACGGCCCACTGTGCCATCTCCTGGCACGCGGTCCAGAGATGTCCGCGCGCAATCAGGTCCGCAAAGAAGAAAAGATTCCCGGTGAGGTAGAAGTCGGAACCATGTCCACTCAACAACACACGCCCGCCCGCGCGGCGAATGACAGTGTTCATGCGCCGAGTCTGCGCATAGAACGGATAGAGGGGCACGGGACGGTCTGTGAGCGGAGGCATTATTCCGTCATCCTGCCATGGCCAATAGTCGACGATGGTCTCGTTGCGCACGCCATGGCGAGCCACCACCGCGTTCGAATACGTGAGCTCGTGCGCACCCGCGAGCGAATCGGCAAAGGTGATCGTGCCGCCTAACGCCGAGGCGGAGCGGTTGGTTGCCGAAAGCGACTGCGCCATGCTCACGATCGACGAGGAGTCGAGACCGCCGGAGAGCTGCGCCCACGTTTCGTTGCCTTCACCGAGCCGCAGGCGAACGGCATCGGAGAAAAGCGCGCGGAACATGTCACACGGCTCGTCGCCGACGAGACGATCGTCGATGTCGAAGTCCCGCGCGTTCCAGAAACGTGCTGTGTTCAGGGCGCCATGGGCCCACGTCATCATGGTTCCCGCCGGAACGGCATGGACTCCGGCGAACACGGTGACGTTGGGCGAGCTCCCGCCGGCCGCGAGGTAAGAGGCAATGAACTCGCTGTCGTAGCGGTCGCCATCTGCCAGCGGCGACGATCGGGAGCACAGCGCGATGATGCCACCCTGGTGCGCATAGTAGAGATTCTTTCCGCCCAACGGGTCGCGCGTCGCGCGCAGCCTGCGAGACGTCGCATCCCACACGACGACGGAATAGTCCCCGCTGACGCGCGCCATGCATCCATCCCCTTGACTGGCAAGTACATCGAGCAGCAGGTCGACATCCGTGCCTGGCCGCGCACCCGACAGCCCGCGGAGCTCGGCGCGATTGTCGAGACGTGCGACACCGACACCAAGCAACGATCCGCGCCGGCTGACAACTGGACAGAGTCCAACTCGATCGCTCACGACGCCAATGGAGATGCCGGGCTCGTTGAGCCACTGAACTCTTGCTGCTGTACCGTCGGGTGCGCGCAGAACGTACCGCGCGCGCTCCGGCTCGGTCACGAATTGACCGCCTGGCGTATGAAGGCAGATGAAGCCGTTCACAACAGGGAGCCCGAAAGCGGCACGATCTGGTGCAGCGTATCGTATTGTTCATGCAGCGGCGCGCCCTGATACTCCACCCAGGCATGCGCCGCAAACGGCGTATGCCGCACGCCAAGACGGATGTCCACATCCACGCCTCGGCGCCTAAGACAATAGTAGAGCGTGAGCGACTGCTCGAGGCACAGTGCGCGACCGGGAAAGAATGCGGATACGGACGCGACGGCGTGCATGGTTGCATCAATGAGTGATTTATCGGCGCTGGCAGGAGGGCGTATGCGCTGTGTGCGCCTGTGCAATACGGCCAGGCAGCGCCGAAAGCCCACAGTCTTGAGTGCAAGCCTTACAGCGAGCAAGATGAGCGCGCAGCCAACCATTGAGGGTGCGGCTGTTCTTAGATCCTGCGTGGCGGTATCCATCACGCGCCACGCGCCCAGGTATGGTCAGGCACGATCAGGCCGGCCACATAGAGCTCCGTGATGAGCTGAGCGATATCCTGACCAACAGAATCGCCAGTAGCTGGAGACGGCACCACGAACTCGCGGCGAATGGCTACGGCAATCTCCTCCTTCGTGGCTCCATCACCAAGCAGCGCCCACGCGCGACTGCCAACGTCATTGAGCGTGAAGTACCGTTCGGCGTTCAGGTCCAGCAGGACCACCGCATCTCCCTGTGCCGTGGTGAGGACGCGGTCCGACTGGCGGAGCTTGCCCTCGAGGATATCGGGTGACGTTGATTTGCCCGACAAGAAGCGGAACCACATGGCGGGAACTCCAGGACCAGACCACGATGGATCGTGTGGTGCGAAACGCGGCCTCGACAGCTCGCACGCCGGTGCATCGTGTGGTAGGATGCTACTGCTGCCCATGCGTCGCGGGATATCGCCACAGTACGACAACCTTGCGCACAGGCGACAGAGTTGCTCAGGCGCGACGCGGCAGACGCAGCCGTCAGCGCATCAACGCACGCTGAGCGATGGCAGAGCGCGAGCCACGTGCTCGAGTGCAGCGGGAAACCCGCCGCTTTCGCGCAAGGTGGACGGCAGCATGCCGCAGTACACCTTGAGCAACCGAGTCACGCTGCTCGCATGAGAAAAGGAGCGTACGTTCTTTACCCGGCGTGCCGACCAACTGTACTCGCTCATGAGCCACACCGCGTCCAGGGCGCTGCATGATTGCAGGATCACATGCGCCGGTGGCCACTGTGCACGCAGTAGCCGTCGCTCGATCGTCCGTGTGCTGACGCCGCACCAGGCAGAGATCTCCTCGACGCTGCGCCGCTCGGGCGCCGTGATAGCCGCAAGCGCAACGAAGACTTTCAGTGAGGCAGACGCAACCGGCACAAAGCGCTGCAGCAGCACGGGTGCGACACCGGGCCGGTAGGTGTCCGATTGCATGCGCACGAGCAACGCGTCCAGCGCCTGATAGGGGCGGACGGCGAACTCCATGCGCAATCCCGTCGTGAATACCGCCATGAGCTGCGATACGGTCGTGCCATTGAGTTGATCACGGACGATGATCGAGACCTGCGGTGCAAGGCCGGCAATGGTGGCGATCGTCGAGCCCAAGGAGCGCCCGGACTCGTCGGCCAACGGCACGATGACGGCATCCAGCGCATGGCTGGCGACGCGTGCGGCCAAGGCATCGGCATGCGCGTGCCACTCGAGCGTGCCCAGTGGTGCGAGCACTGGAGCAAGGTCGTTGCTGCCTCCACGGACACGCAACGCGCCAATCCTCAGCACGGGCGCAAAAAAGAAGGTGCCCGTGTCAGGGCACGACGACGTCCGATGCATGCCGGAGCGGCGGATGTGCCGCGGCTACCGCCATGCAATCATGTCTCCACCGTGCCACCGCGCCAGCAGTCGCACCACATCTTCGGCAAGCTGTTCGACACGCGTTCTGTCATCACGCAGGCGTTCGACGAGGATGGGGAGTGTGGGTTCGTCGGCGAGCAGCTGCCAGACATGGCTGCCAAAGGGATCCAGGCGCTCGCCATGGCGTGCGCCGTTGCCCACGAGTGTGATTCCCGTGGCGTGCATGGTGCAGGTCACATTGGGCGAACGGGCAATCCGGCTGCCCGGCGGCTGCGCCGCCGACGTCTTCGTCGCCATTGGTGTGCCTACGTCGCGCACCGTGCGATCATGTGCGTCATTGGTTCCGCAGAGTGATTCTCATCTGATGGTGTCCATACTGAATGACCCGACTCCTGATGCGGGCGAACGTAACACGCCAACACGGAACATGCCAATGCCCATTATTCTAATAAAAATCTAAGATCACTCTATTTAAAGAGTGCACGCATCATATCCGGCGTCTGCCAACCTACATACATGCCTGGAAAGTGTCCATCAGGAACGCTGTAATGCAAGTGTTAGAGTGGTCATATGTCGCAAGTCATCTGAATACCATCATAGTGTGCACGGTTTTGCCCGGATGATCGGGCCTGCGCTGCCGCTCCCGACGCACGGCCCTCTGGCAATTCATCTGCAGATGTGGTTAGTGTTCCATACTCATGTATGGATTCTCACGGAGGCAATGCCCTGTGTCCACACGCCGCTTGCCGGCCACGTGGCTGACGACCCTGCTGCTCGGTGCCGCGTGCTACTGGCGGAGCGCGCCAGACACGGACGCTCCGGGCATCGTCGCCACCGTGCCAATGCCGGGTTTCCCCGCCATGCTGCACTCCGCCAATGTCGAAGGAGAGGTGCGAGTAGTCGTTCCCGTGGACGCGAACGGGAACCCCGACCGACGCGCCGCACGCGTGATCAGAAGCTCACACGAGCTGTTCAGCCTGGCGGTGATGAACGCGGTCGCGAAGTGGCGGTTCGAGCCACGGCGGCGCGATCGGCAAGGAGTTGCCGATTCAGTGACTGTTCACTGGATGTTCGTGCTGAACAGGAAGGACTGCCCCGGCGTGCCAGAATCCGTCTGCAGGCGCACTGCGAAGGACGATTCCGCCGCGCTCGCAACGCCACAGCGGACGTCGCTCGGCAAGGCCGGGCGCGGGGCCGTGGAGGGCATGACAACGGCGTGTCTCCTGCCGGGCTATGCGGCGTGTATTGGAGTGCGGAGCTCGTGACCTGTTTCCGCATTACTACGGATAGCGGACTCTGTCGTCCTGAGCGTAGCGAAGGACCGGAAGAGCAGGGCGCATAATGCGCAGGATGCGTCTGAGCGCGCTCCTGCTCCTGATCATGAGCACGCAGGCGGGGACGATGCTGGCCCAGCAGGTGCGCGGGAGTGTCAAGGACAGCGCACGTGCTGCGCCCATTGCCGGTGCGGTCGTCATCCTGCTCGATTCCCTTGGCAGAACGGTCGGGCGCAGCACCACGGACCAGCAGGGGTCTTACCGCGTGACCGCCCGTGATGCGCGCCGCATCCGCGTTCTCCGAATCGGCTTTCGGCCGCAGGAACGGGCGCTTCCATCTGCCGCCGAACCGGTCGACGTCACCCTTGCTTCGATTCCTCTGCTGCTCGGCGAGGTGCACGTGAATGCGCCAGCAAGTTGTCCGGCACGTTCGGATCGAACAGCCGCACTTGCGCTGCTGGAACAGGTGCGTGCCGGCCTCCTTTCCACCATTGTCGCACGCTCGCAGAATCGCGCGACCATGACGTTGCTGGTGTTCGACCGGCGCTTCGAGGGTGGGAGCGAGCGCATCCTAAGCCAATCGGTTCGCACGACCACGGGAATTGCCTCGACCGAGCCGTTTGTCGCCGGACGAAGTACCGCTGACTTCATCAGATATGGATTCAGGGACGACGTGGCGGGCTCGCAGACATTTTTTGGTCCCGACGCGCAAACCCTGATCGATGACACGTTCGCCACGGGATATTGCTTTCATGTGATGGAGCCCGAGCACGCGCGCCCGCACCAGATCGGCCTCGGCTTCGAGGCCGCTCAGCGCAAGGACGGCAAGATCGACATCGCCGGCGCGTTATGGGTGGACACACTCGCACGGGCGCTGAAAATGCTGGAGTTTCGCTACGTGGGACTCGACCGCTCGGTCAGCGCGCTCAGGCCGGGCGGTACTGTCACATTCAGCGAAGTATCCAACGGCGTGGTGCTCATCGACCGCTGGTCACTGCGCCTCATCGCCGGGCGCGCGGAGTCGGGCGGCATGACCCTCAGCAGCACAGGAGAGGTGAGTGGAGGGCGGACGTCGCGCCTGAATGTCCAGGAAACAGGGGGCGAGCTCGCACGCGCTGCATGGCCCGGCGGCGATTCCTTTGTGGCGCCCCTTGGCACCCTCCGCATTCATGTGGTTGCCAGGAATGGGGACCGCGCCCCGGCGGGAACGACTGTGCGGCTCGTGGACACAGATTATGAGGGCATTGCCGACTCCACGGGCACGATCGAAATCGCGGATCTGCTTCCAGGACCCTACACCATTTCCATCGTCGATTCCACACTTTCGACACTCGGCATCCCGCTCGTGACGGCGTCCCGCATTGTCGCCATGCGTGATTCAACAATGGACATGCGCCTCGAGATGGAGAGGGCCGAAGATTTCGTCGCCAAGCGGTGCCAACGCGATGAACGCATCACCGGCAACGCCTGGGTGCTGGGGCGAGTGGTGACGTCGAACGGAGCACCGGTGAGGGATGCAGAGTGGAAGATCCGGGATCCGTATGGCTCCTCCCTGGTCGAAGGCAAGGTTGGGAGCGATGGAGTGTTCCAGTGGTGCCAATTGCCGTTGAGCAAGACCATCGAAATCGAGGTGTGGAAGGGCGAGCGTCGCCTGAAGGAAACTCGCGTTCTTGTGGGTCGGCTGGCGACGTTCAGGTTTGAGCTGCCGCCCTGACGGAGTCAGCCAGGCCGCACCGCTGTTGAGGCCGCGAGTCAATGGCAATCCAGACAAAACCCTTGCAAGTGTATGCACGATTGTAAGCCCTGAAGGCGTCCAATCTGCAAGAGCCCAGAATGTCGCGCGCTGCCACCATGGAGCAAATGGTTGCACCAACCGCACCCTGACTTCTGGAGAGGACCATGACGCTATCACACATACGGACGTTCGCCGGCGCCATCCTGATGATGACCCTCGCGGCCTGCAGCGATTCCATCACCGATGTCGTGACGCCCGCCGGAGATTATCGCGCCACGCAGTTTACAACGACAACGAATGGCGCCGTGAGTGATCAGATCGCACTTGGCGCCACTGTTCGTCTCATCCTGCAAGTTGGCGGCGCCACGTCTGGCAGTCTCTTCCTGCCCAGGGCGTCCACTGGCACAGCAGACCAGACGATATCAATGGATGGTACGTGGACCGTGTCCAGTGGCAATATCGTCCAATTGCAGCAGAACGCGGACACATTTCTGCGCAACCTGCCGCTGCACTTCGAGAACAACGCGCTCACGGGCGACCAGTTGCAGGGGGGAACCCGCGTTCACATTGTATTCACGCGCCAGTGAGCGAATGGGTCATGGCCACTTGAGGCCGAACGGTGCGAGGTATTCCGCCAGCGGCTGAAGACCAACCGCTCGGCGGCGTTCGTCCACGTGCGCAGGATCTTCCATGGGTTCCAGCTCCATGGTCTTTCCGCTGCGCTGGATGAGCTGTGTTCCATAGCGCTGCGGCTTTCCCTGGTGAACGAGCACGCGATCCGTCAGCATGGCCGCCTGGGACGGCATGGCATCGCCGGCCGCGGCCGCGCGCTCGAGCATCGGGAGCAGCTCTTCCTGTATCTGCGCCGACGCGTGCTGCACCACGAGAAAGGCGGCCGATGCGGCATCGGGCCCCACCTGCCTGAGCGACGGCCACCCGCGGGAACGTACGAGCTCGCGAAGTGCCAGCAGGTTGTGGTCGTCAAGCGGCTGCTGCAGCTGCGCGAGCGAATCGACTGCCCTGGTAACGCCGCTCGCGCGTACCAGTGTGGCCATCTGCAGGCGATACCGCTGGTCGTCCGCCAGCATGCCGAGTAGACGTCGGCGCAGCGCGGTGTCGGCATACGTGTTTGCGGTTTCGCTGCGAGCGGTGGCGGCGGTGGCATTGCCGGTCGCGCTCCCACTCGAGATGTTGAACAGTCCGCGCAGTTCCAGGAGCCGCTGGTCCTTCCCGAACTGGACTTCAATGGTCTTCGTACCGCTGGCTCGCGCCAACTGAACGAACGCCACAATCCCGGTATCGTTCACGCGAGTGGAGTCGAGCGTCAATGCCGACGTCGGAGCAACGGCTCCTCCCGCCACGATGCGGAGAAAGCTCGAGGAAGCCAGCTCACCCTCGAGAGGGCCCAGGCGAAACCCCGCATCCATGAAACGATGCAGCGCGGCTGAATCGTGCGCCATGAGGAATGTGCTCAACGAGTCGACGAGCTGGCGTGCCGGCCGCACCTGCGCACCCAGCGACGAAGACAGCAGTGTGAGCGCGGTGACAGGCGCCGCGATGACGCGTGCGATGCGGAAGACGCGCCTCCGGGGTACGAATGCAGTGACGAGAGTCTTCACGGAGCGTCTTGAGGGAGTTGGACGGATGGCGGACGGTGTCGTGCCGAGTGCAGCGAGGGGCCTGCTCGTCCGCCATGATTCGGAAACGGTCTATCAATACGTCCCATGAGGAGTGCCGTTGCGTTGCCAGTGAAACTGTAAGCGTTTTCGCAGTGGCGGCGTACGACCAATTCCTTACACCTTGCTTGCCGGCCCAACACTCACACAAGGGGCAGCCGGACGATGGTTCGGTGTGCAGCTTTACGCGCACTCAGGCCTCATTCACCTCAAGGATGTCAGCAATGTCAAACCGATTCACCCAGGCAGCATCGGCGGCGCTGCCGGTGCTCAGCACGGTCCTGTTGCTTGCCTGCTCGATGGCCGGCAGCCGGTCGCCCGCGCCATCGCCCACGCTCATTGCACGCCGCGACAGCTTCATTGTGCGCGTTCGCGGGCGTGACGCGGGATTCCAGGTGCACGCACTCGAGCCGACGGCCGACGGGTGGCGTTTTACCGACATTACCCGCATCGCCAACGGCCCCGATCAGCTCACGACTGTGCAGACGGATGCAAGCGGGGCTGTCCGATCCATGCATCAGCGCCTCGCGATCGGCACCATGGTCGCCGAAAGCGATCTTACGTACGGCAACGGCCGCATCAAGGGTATGATCAGGCTGCCGCAGCCAACAGGAAAGGTGACGGATCTTCCCATCGACACAGTCGCCGTGGCGGGTATCGTTGACGACAACTTCTACGCGGCGCTCATTCCGGCACTGCCGTGGGCACCCGCTGCGAGCATCACGCTGCCGGTCTTCGTTGGCGGCAAGAATGAAACACAGCAGTGGAAGTTCACTGTGCAGGGCACGGAAAGCGTGACCGTTCCGTCGGGAACGTTCGACGCCTACCGCATTGGCGTGGAAGGGGCGCCCTCGCGCCTCACCACCTACGTCGAAGTGGCAGCGCCACATCGCGTACTGAAGGTCACGGCAGCGGGCGCGCCGTTTGAAGTGCTGCGCGCGAACTGACCACACACACATTCTGGAGTGATATCAATGCGCACCATCAAGTACGCGCTGCTGTGCTGCAGTCTCGTTGCACCAGCCATGGCCTACGCCCAGGCCGCACATCCCGACTTTTCCGGGTCATATGCCCTGGACGTCGCGGCGAGTGAACAGAGTCCCCTGGTGCCACAGAAAATGACCTACGTGGTCACGCAAACCGGCACCAGCATGCAGGTGGAGCGCGCGATGGTCAACGCCGCCGGCGAAACGACGGCCAAGATTCGCTATACCACAGACGGCAAGCCATCACAGAACGAGTACAACACCGGCCCCGGCATGATGCACGTCACCACGATCGTGACCTGGGAGGGTGCCTCACCGGTGTTCACGAACGACACGGACACCGGAATCCATCAGGTGGACAAGTGGACGTTGCTCGAAGGGGGAAAGAAGCTGCAGATCGCCCGCACCATCAAGGTCGGCGAAAACGGCGCTAGTGCCACGATGGTGCTCGTGCGCCAGTAGCACGCCCTTCGCCATACAGAATACTTACAGTTCACTTACAATCGTCGCGCGTCCACTGTCTGGGCGCGCGATCATTGTATGGAACCACGTCACCACGATGTCTCACACACACCCACCGTTTCCTCTCATGCGTCACGCCGCGTGGCGGTACCTCTGCGTCACCTCCGCTCTCTTCCTCGCCGCGCGCACGCCGTCACTGGAAGCGCAAGGCACCGCCCGTCCCTCGCTGCACAGCGTGCCTCCGGCAGGCGTCAGCGCATTCGTCGACGTCTCCGTCGTTCCGATGGACCGGGAACGAGTTCTTTCCCACCAGACGGTGGTGGTACGCGGCGGCCGTATCGAGACGATGGGAGCGGCTGGAACAGTTTCCATACCGGCCAACGCCCAGCGCATCGATGGCCGGGGCAAGTATCTCATGCCCGGGCTCGTGGACATGCACGCGCACTTCCTGGGAGGAACGGAAGATCTCGGCGATGCGGCCGGTCGCCAGCTCGCGCTCTACCTCACTGCCGGATTCACCACCGTTCGCGGGCTCGGCGGCGCACCCACGGCACTGGGGCTCCGGGATCGCATTGCCGCCGGCAGCCTGTTGGGACCGAAGCTCGTCGTCGCATCGCCGTCCATCAATGGCCAGACGGCCAGGACGCTGGGTGACGTGGTCCGGCTTGTCGCCGAAGCGAAGACTGCCGGCTTTGACCTGATCAAGACCCACGGCGGGTTTCCCGATGTGTCATTCTACGATTCACTCATGGTGGCGGCGAAGCGTGCCGGATTGCCAGTTTCCGGCCACGTGACTCCGGAGTTCGGCCTCCGCCGCGCAATGGCCGCCGGCCAGCAGGTTGAACACCTCGATGGCTTCATCGCCGAAATTCTCCGTGATGGCGCACCGCCGCCGCCGCCCGGCCAGGTGGTCGCCGACGCGGGCCTCCTGCGCATGGTGGACAGCGTAAAGCTCGCGCGGCTTGCAGCGGACATGGCGCGCACGGGTATCTGGAACGACCCCACCCTGGCCCTCTTTGCGACCGTCGCGTCGGATGAAACGCCGGCCCAGATGCGAATGCGTCCGGAAATGCGGTATGCTCCAGCTGCATCGCTCGCCCAGTACGAGGCGCAAAAGGCGCCGACACTCACGGCGCTGCCAAGTGACGGCCGACGTGCGTTTGCGGACACGCGGAAGCAGATTGTCCGTGCCCTGCACGCCGCAGGTGCAAAGCTCCTCATCGGATCGGATTCTCCGCAACTCTTCCTGTTGCCGGGATACGCCGCCCTGCAGGAGATTGATGCATTCGTGGATGCCGGTCTTTCTCCCTACGCGGCCCTCGAGGCCGCCACCCGCAATCCCGCGGAATACCTGGGAACGAGTGCGGAGGTGGGAACGGTGGTGCCGGGAAAGCGCGCAGACCTCATACTGCTCGAGGGCAATCCCCTTGAGCAGGTGAGCAACCTGCGCCGCCTGGCTGGCGTGATGCTCGCAGGACGCTGGGTGGATGGTGCGAGTTGTGATGCACTGCGCAGCGAGATCGTTGCCCGTATTGCCCGGAACTGACATGGACATCGTGAACGCCCGGAAGACACAGCACATCCTCATCATCGAAGACAACGAAGATCTGGCGTTCGGGCTGCGCCGGTCGCTCGAAGGTGAGGGATATGAGGTTACCATTGCGGCGGATGGCGCGGCGGGGCTGGAGCGTGCCCACGAGCTTCGCCCGGATCTGCTGCTGCTCGACCTCATGCTGCCTGGAGGCATGGACGGGTACCGCACGCTCATCCACCTCAGGAACGGCGGGCTCGAGATGCCCGTGCTGATTCTCACGGCGCGTGGCGAGGAGTCCGACAAGGTGCATGGCTTTCGTCTGGGAGCGGACGACTACGTGGTCAAGCCATTCGGGCTGTCCGAGTTGCTGGCACGGGTCAAGGCGCTGCTGCGGCGTACCCGGCCGAGTGAAGAGCCCGAGGAACGCTTTACCTTTGGCGACGTCATCGTGGATCCCGCCGGCCGGATCGTCACGAGGGCGGGCGAGCGGGTGAGCCTGACGCCGCGCGAGTTCGACCTGCTCCTCGCGCTCGTCCGGCGTCCGGGGGTGGTGTGGTCGCGCGTTGCCCTCCTGCGCACCGTGTGGGCCCATCAAGCGGACGTGCTCACGCGCACGGTCGACATCCACATTGGAGAGCTGCGGCGCAAGCTCGAGCCTGTACCGGCCTCACCGCGCTATTTCGTGACCGTGTGGAAGTCCGGCTATCGATTCGATCCGTGATTCACGCACGCGCCCTGCGTCGTATTGCACTCTACCTGCTTGCGGGCGCTGCCATTGTCACGGTCTATCCCTCGCTGATTCGTCCGCTCATCAAGCGAGACATCGATTCACAGGTCACCGCCGGGCTGGCGAGCGCGGTGGCCATCACAAGCGGGGAAATCGATACCTGGGCGCAGGTGCATCGTGTGCAGGCAGCAACCCTGGCACGAGTGGCTCAACTCGAGCTCGATGGCGAGCATGGGCCGCCGGCAACGGTGGAGCGTGCCTTCTCGCAACGATTTGGAGCGGTGATGGACTCGCTCATGCAGGTCGGGGATTTTACGGCGGCCTGGGTGCTGAGGGACGACAAGGAGATTCTCGCGGCCACGCACGGCGCCGGACAGCCAGTCGTCGCCAGGCGCGGCGTCACCGTGCGACGCTCGGCAAATGGAAAGGTGTTCGTCACGTTTGTGGATGGGGGCGCGACGCATGAGCCAAGTGTTGCCGTGCAAGCCTCGCTCGTGGCGGACGCCTTCAAGCGACTGAACCCCACCGCCTACTCGAGCACGCAGTCCACGCGCACCTCGGTGCTCATGCGAGTGGATGACTCGCTTTTCGTCGTGGTTACCGGGGCGGGCGCAAACGCGAGCGCCATTCGAATGGCCTTGCCACTCAGCTCGGCACCGGTTCCGTTCCAGCGTGCGCTCGAAGGCACGCCCTCGCGCGGTCTCGCGACAGGCAGCGACGGGGCCTCCGTGTATTACGCCACGGGCACGGTTGGCAGTCTCGAGCTTCCCATCGTGCGGGAGGTCGACGAGTCGGAGGTACTGACGCAGTTCCGCGCGCCGGCGCAGCTGCAGGGACTGCTCGTTGCCGGGTTACTGCTGTCGTTGGCGTACCTGTTCCAGTCGCGCTGGAATGCCGCACAACTGCGGCGTGAACGCGAGCTGATGCGTGTGCGGGACGACTTCGTCTCGAGCGTGTCGCACGAGCTGCGAACGCCCCTCACGCAAATCCGGATGTACGCGGAGCTGCTCCGCACCGGCTCCATGAAGGGGCAATCGGACACGGCACGCGCGCTCAACGTGATCGAGAAGGAAGCCCGACGCCTGGCCATTCTCGTGGACAACATCCTCAACTTTTCGCGGCTGCGCCGCCGGACGCAGGAAACAAACGGCATGGTCACCGACGTCGCCGAAGAGACGCGGCACGTGATCGACGCCTTTGGACCACTCGCCGCTGAGCGAGGCATGTCGGTGCGCGCCGATATGGCCGAGTCATTGCGTGCATGCGTGGACTCGCTCGCGTTGCGTCAGCTGCTTCTCAACCTGCTCGAGAATGCGGCGAAATATGGTCCGCGAGGGCAGAACGTCGTGATCGGTGCTGTGGCCGATAACAACAAGGTGCGGATCTGGGTGGACGACGAAGGCACCGGCGTTCCGCCGGATGAGCGTTCCAAGATCTGGGAACCGTTCTTTCGTGGTGTTGCGGGGCGCGGCAACGACATCACGGGATCGGGCATCGGGCTTTCCGTCGTGCAGGATCTCGTGATCCTGCATGGAGGTGACGTCTCCGTCACCGATGCGCCCACGGGGGGCGCACGATTCATGGTGTGGTTCCTGCGCGCCTAGTGCGCACGGTGCCAATGGCACGGACGGCTGCATTCGCGCCATCGCGCATGCGCGCCAGTGCCTTCACGTCGAGCCACCGGCCGTTGGACATGACGCCCACGGGCCTCTCGAGAGCGTCCAACGAGGCGAGCGGGTTACTGGCCAGCAGCACCAGGTCCGCCACCTTGCCCGGTTCGATGCTCCCCAGTGAATCAGTCATCTTGAGGAAGCGTGCAGGCTCGAGGGTGGCCGCTCGCAGCACGTCAATGGGTTGCAGCCCTGCCCGGGCGAGCTCCCGCATCTCACGGATCACGCTTATGCCCGGTGCCAGGCACCATTCAGGGCCGTCGGTGCCGATCATCACCGCCACTCCGGCATCATGCGCGGCGCGCACGATTTCGCGCTCGATGCGGTAATACTTCGCCCGCAGCGTATCTGGCAGCGCACCCCAACCGCCCTGCGCGGTACGACAGTTGACTGCATTACTGGCAATGAGCTCGTCCTGCCCGAACGTCATTGCGCTGTCCTGCATTCGCAGCACGAATGTAGGCGTCAACCGTACGCCGGCCTCGCGCATCTGCCCGAACATTGCCGCGCAGCGGCCCGCATCCCGATCTGCCCAGATGCTCGCCGTTTCATCGACGAACGCCTTCCACCCGTGTGCAATCCACGCGCCGTAGAACGCCCTGGCTCGCGTGGTGTCTGCGTTGGTGCAACCCGCCGCAAGCTCGATGCCGACGTGCTCGAACCCCACCTGTCCGGCGGCGATGACATCGGCCACCGGCACATCGGGGCGCAGATGACCAACGAGCGGAAGCCGCGCCTCGCGAGCCGCTTTGGCAATTGCCATGTATGCGTTGCGGCTCAGCAGATCGTGGACCTTGATGAAGTCAGCCCCGGCGCGCTGCAGCGAATCAACGGCCAGCTTTGCCTCCTCGGCCGACGTTACCACCCACGCGTGTGGGCTCAAAGGGGCCCACGGATTCTTGCCGCCGAGGAGGCGTCCCGCCATCACGATACGCGGGCCCAGCACCGTGCCATCGCGCACACTGCGGCGAATTGCCGTGATCGTGTCGAGCCACGAGCCCATGTCGCGCACGCCGGTGACGCCTGCGGCCAGATATCGCGGAAAGTAGATCTCGCGTGCGCGCCGTATCATTCCTACCATAGAATCCGGCGTCATCGCCAGATGCACGTGCATGTCCCACAGCCCCGGAATCAGGTACCTGCCCGAGGCGTTGATCAGGTGATCTCCGCTCGCCGCGGCAACGCCGGGCCTGATGGCAATGATGCGATTGTCGCGTACGATGACATTTCGATCGGGCAGCAACGTTCCGTGGATGACGTCGACTACCGTTACGTGACGAAACTCGTATACGGAGCGTGCGGGGCGCGGGGCCGGCACGGGCACGAAGACAGCCACTGCGGCACAAAGCGCAAGTCCGGCGCGCGACCAGGGATGAATCATGGGTGACACAGTGAAGGGTGATGATATCTCGCTCTGACAAGCGCAGCGTAAAAGGGGTTGACTGCTCTGTGACGGCACTCGCCTGATGGGCAAACATCAGACAGTGTGCTTACGCGCTCCTTGCAACTTGCCGGTTTACAGCTTTCCTACATGATACAGACCGACAGTTAGCCGGGCATGCACTCGTGACCGTGATCATTGCAGGTGACCATACACAATCACCTGCTGACTAGTTCACGATCATGAATCTTCTCCGTCGCCTGCGCGGGACGCTGTCGTTGTCATCACGCGCGTGGCTCGCTGCCGCGGTGATCATCCTGGCCGCCGCGCGTCCCGCCGGCGCGCAGGTCGGAAGTTCCACGGACATCATTGCAGGCGTGGTGCTCGGCCCCGACAGCCTTCCCGTCGAGGGCGCGCGCATCGAGATCCAGTCTGCCGAAACACGTGTGACCAAACGTGCGACCACGAGAGCGGATGGGCGGTTCTCCGTGCTCTTTCGCGATGGTGGTGGCCAGTATCAGCTTCAGGCGAGCTTCATCGGCATGTCGCCTGCCCGGCTCACGGTCCAGCGCCGCGGCGACGAAGACCGGATTGTGGTGACCATTCGCATGAGCCGGAATCCAACCCAGCTCGCGACGGTCGAGGTAAAGGGCAAGAGCAACACACCGCAACTTCCTGCTCCGCCCGCAGCGGGGAGCATCGAGCGCAACCTTCCGCCTCAGCTGCTCGATCGCCTTCCCATCAACGCGGGCGATCTCGCGGAGGTGGCCTCGCTTGCACCAGGCGTCATCGCGGTCGCCGGCACGGATTCCTCCGGCGCCTCGTTTTCCGTGGCGGGGCAGAGTCCCACGCAGAACAACAAGACCGTGGACGGCGCGAGCTTTCTCTTTGGTGGCCTGCCGCAGGATGCCGTGCGCTCCACGAAAGTCGTGACGAACGCCTATGACGTGAGCCGCGGGCAGTTTACCGGCGGCCAGATTGCGACGACCACGAAAAGCGGTACCAACATCTTTTCCGGCACGGCCAACTACACGCGCCGAGATCCGTCGCTCGCCTACGCAGCGGGGCCGGATGCCGGCTTCGGCCAGCGCTTTGCCCAACAGACCACGAGTGCCGGCGTTGGCGGTGCGGTGATCGAAGATCGCCTTTTCTATTTTGCATCCGGTGAGCTTGACGTCCGCAACGAATCAACCGCCTCGCTGCTTTCGGCGACCGATGGCACGCTGGCAGGGCTTGGGACGACGCGCGATTCCGTGTCGGCATTCACGGCGGCACTGCAACGGCTTGGCGTCGCGACGTCGCGCCCCGGCTCTCGCCGGTCGCAGAGCGGTGTCGGAATGTTGCGTGTGGACTACGACCTCGCGGATGCGCACTCGCTGATGTTTCGTGCCGACGTGCGCCATGCGGCGCAGGACGCACTCCGGATCGCACCAACAGCGGTGAGCAGCACCGGCGGAGAGTCGAGCACCAACGGGCTTGGTGCACTGGGCGTGCTCACGTCGACCTTTGGAAACTTCCTCAATGAAGGGCGACTGTCGTGGTCGACCGAGCACACCGACGGCGAGCCCAATGTCTACGTCCCAACCGGCGTGGTTTCCGTCGCGTCAATCAATGACGTGGGCGTGCAGGGAATCTCCACGTACCTCTTTGGTGGCAGCCAGGGGTTTCCGCGGCACACGCGATCGGTCCTTGCGGAAGCGGGTGACGAGCTGTCGTGGTTGTCTGCGGGTGGTGGCCATCGCTTCAAGCTGGGTGTGCTCTTCAACCACGAGGATGCGCGATACGGTGCGCCGTCCAACCGCTACGGCACCTTTCTCTTCAACTCCCTCGGCGACCTCTCAGCCGGCCGGCCCGCACTGTTTACACGCACACTGGGCTACCTCGACAACGACGTCGGGTCGAACAACGTAACGGCATACCTCGGCGACGCGTGGCGGCATTCGGCATCGCTGCAGGTGGCGTATGGCGTGCGCCTCGAGTCGTCATCGCTGACGGGCATGGCCACACGCAATGCCGCCGTCGAGCGCACGTTCAGCCGTCTCACCGATCTCGCCCCGAGCAATACGCATCTGAGTCCGCGCCTCGGGTTCAGTTATCTGCTGGGCAACACCATCGGCATTCCGCAGGGGTTCATCCGTGGCGGCATTGGCGAATTCAGGGGCAAGCTCCCCCTGCAGGTCGCGGCATACGCGCGCAATGCCACCGGCGACGCAGGCGTCCAGGCACAGGTGGTGTGCGTGGGAGATGCAGCCCCCATTCCGCAATGGAATGCCTACGCGGAGAATCCGGCAAACATTCCGGAGCAGTGCGTCGGGCCGAGCGCAGGCAGCGTTTCGCCTACGGTGCCCACGGTCATCACGCTAGACCAGAACTTTCAACCGCCGCGCGTATGGCGGGCCTCCCTTGGCGGCGCGCGCTTCTTCTCACGGGTGAATGTCTCGCTCGAAAGCACGCTCCTGCTGGGCCTCGCCAACCCTGTTGCACGGGACATGAACCTTGCCCCGGTGGCGTTTCTGTCGTCCGTGGAGCATCGCCCCGTATTTGTCGCCTCGGAGGCGATCATTGGAGCGTCCGGCGCTGCGCCCCTCGCAGCGAGCAGAGTGCATCCGGACTTCGGACCAGCACTCGCCCTGGGCTCCGAGCTCCAGTCGAACACCGTCCAGATCACCGGCAGCCTCTCGGGCAACCTCTGGCGCCGTATCTACGGACAGACGTCGTACACCTTCACGAGATCGCGGGACCAGTCGAGCGGCTACTCACTTGGAGGGTATCTGCCGGGAACCGCTGGAGATCCGAATCGTGCGGAATGGGGCACGAGCGACCTGGAACGCCGGCATGCGCTCCTGGGCATTCTCAATGTGCCGCTTCGCGCGGGGCTCGAACTTGGCATCGTGGCACGCACCACGTCGGGCCAGCACTTTACCCCGATGGTCAATGGCGACGTGAATGGGGACGGCTCGCGCAACGACCGCGCATTTGTCGCGGACCCCGCCGCCGTGACGGACACAGCACTCTCCAACGGCATGCGTCGTGTGCTGGATGCAACCGACAGCCGCTCGCGCCAGTGTCTCCAATCGTCCTTTGGCGCCATTGCCGGCCGCAACATCTGCGTCGCAGCTTGGAGCACGAGTCTCGATGCGCAGCTCACGTTCAAGCCCGGATTGGAAAAGCTGCAGCAGCGTCTCAGTGTATCGCTGCAGGCGGTGAACATGGCGGCCGGCCTCGATCAGCTCCTGCATGGCACCAACAGCATGCATGGCTGGGGGCAGGTGAGTACGCCGGACCGCACACTCCTGCTCGCACGCGGCTTCAATGCAACAACGCGCACGTACTCATATCAGGTGAACGAGCACTTCGGCAGCCCGGCGGCGAGCGCATTCCGTACTCCTTTCCAGCTCGTGTTGCGGGCACGCGTTACCCTGGGCACCGATCCGGCCGCCAATCCATTTGCCTCGACCGACGGCAAGGCCCCCACCGTAGAGGTGTGGAAGGGCCGCCTGGCACCGCAGGTTCCAAATCCTGTTGCCATCCTGCTTCAGGACGCGGACAGCCTCAAGGTGGGATTGTCACCAGCGCAGCGCGCGCACCTCGTTGCGTTCAACGACACGCTCGCCGCAAAGCTCGACGTGACCATCACCGAGATGGCGACCATTCTCTCGGAGGCCGGGCCGCGCCCTGATCCCGGCGCCATTGTACCCAAGATGCAGTCGAAGAACGAGTCACTGAAAACGCTGGTGGAGCAGGCTGTTGCGAAGATCAAGGCCGAGTTGACGTCGTCGCAGTGGGAGCTGCTGCCGGAGCGTATTCGGATTCCGCTCGCGCAGCCGCAGGCGAAGCCGGCAAAATCGGCACTATGATCGCAGCGGCTGATGTCAGGCGGCGGCGGGGTCTGCCACCAGCCGCTCGATCGCACGAAGCCCGTCGTCTCCAACATCGAGGCTGAATGCATTCACGTACAGCGCGATGTGCTGCGCCTGCACCGATTCCGACATCTCCTGGGCGTTTGCCTGCACGTATTCACGGCTCGCCTGGGGATGATCGAACGCATACTGCACCGACGCACGTATCGCCCGTTCGGCGGCCGCAGTGATTTCGGCATCGAGATCGGTGCGTGCGCAGATGCCGGCGAGCGGCACCGGTAAGCCCGTTTCCTGCGTCCACCAGTCGCCAAGATCCACGGCCTTGAACAACCCATGTTCGGCGTACGTAAAGCGGCTCTCGTGAATGATGAGTCCCGCGTCGACATCGCCGTCGGTGACGGCACCAAGGATGCGGTCGTAGCGTAGCTCTACCACATCGCCAAGCGCCGGGGCAGCGAGACGAAGGAGATGAAAGGCCGTCGTCTCGCGCCCTGGAATTGCCACGCGTCCGCGCACGGCCTCGTCGAGTGACATGGGCGTGCGAGTGACGACCAATGGCCCCACGCCTTCGCCAAGGGCGGCGCCGCTTCGAAGGAGGTGGTACCTGTTGCCCACGGTGGAGAAGGCGCCCACGCTCAACTTGGTCAGATCGAATTCGCCGGTATGTGCGCGGCGATTCAGCTCCTCGATGTCGAGCAGCACCGGTGTGACACGAAACGGCGCGTCCACGAGGCCATGTGTGAGCGCGTGGAAGGCGAACGTATCGTTGGGGCAGGGAGAGTAGCCAAAAGTCAGCTCGCGCACGGACGTCATGCCTCTCAAATGGTACGCAACAACTCCGCAACGAGCAGCGGCGTTGCCTCGGTGATGGCCGCGAATGCCGCGGCAAAGTGCCAGCGGGCGCGGTCTGCTTCCTCGATGTCGTTCGAGATGGCGCGCACTTCGATGGCCGGAATGCCCGCATGCTGGGCCGCACGCAGCACGCCGAATCCCTCCATGGCTTCCACGTCGCAGCCACTGGTGCCGCCCACGTGCGCGCTGGTGCCAATGGGCAGCACGACCGCCAACGGAAGCGCCCGATGCGCAGCGGCGACCAGATCATGCGCGATGGCTACCGTGGCAGGTGCCCACTTCGCCGGCACCCCCAGGTCGCAGTACTGCGATTCGCTGCCGATGACGAGCGTAGCCGGAGCGAGCAGGCGGTGACGTCTGGCGCCGGCGATGCCCACGTGCAAGATGAGCGACGGACGCTCTCGTGCGAGCTCAGCCGCAGTAGTGGCGGCGGCTTCCACAGGCCCCACCCCACACAGCAGGGTGCGCCACTGAGCGGACGTCGCGAGCTCGCGCGCGGTCGCGGCAACGACGAGAATACGGGCGCGGTGGCTCATGTCCCAGCGAAGTGTAGATGGCGTTCGCAGGTGTTACAATCCGCACATCGATAACCGGCGCCCCATGCCTGCTGCAGGAAAAGGTCACGTCTGCAAGACCATGCGATCACCCGTTGGAACGCTCACCCTGGTTGCGAGCGACGACGGGCTCTCCGGCATTCTCTGGGAGCACGAACGCCGAAATCGCGTACGGCTCACCATCGTCGGCCACGATGCCAGGCACCACATGTTGTGCGCAACCGAGCGCCAGCTGAACGAGTATTTCGCCGGCGAGCGCACGGCATTCGAGCTGCCACTGGACTTTGCGGGCACTGAATTCCAGCAGAGCGTGTGGAGGGAGCTGCTGGCCATTCCCTTTGGCGAGACATGCACCTACACGAAGCTGGCGACGCTCATTGGCCACCCAGCCGCCGTACGCGCCGTTGGCGCCGCCAACGGCAGGAACCCCATCAGTATCGTCGTCCCGTGCCATCGGGTAGTGGGGTCAACGGGCAAGCTCACGGGATTTGCCGGAGGGCTCGAGGCCAAGGCGCTGCTGCTGTCACTGGAGCAAAATCACTCAGGCGGCGTCCAAAACAAAACAATAAGAATTGATGCAATTTAATTCATCGTCGGCGTGCAGAGCGGCGACATATTGCAGGGTGATCATTTCCCCCCGCTGCCCATGAGGCTCGAGCCCCCCGTGTTCGGCGCCCTGCCCGCCGGCAATCGCCTCGAGCGCATCATCGGCTCGCCCAACTACCGTGACGGCACGTTCCAGAACCCGGTAAAGAGCTCGACCATGCTTTCCGGATCGCTCATGGAATCGCTGAAGCGACAGTTCCTGGGCAAGGAGGAGCGCGTCCCGCATGGGCACGTTCCCGTCGTCACGCTTTCCAGGGGCGCCTTCGATATTCCGCCCGCATCGGGGCTTCGCGTCACATGGATGGGCCATTCGTCGGTTCTCATCGAGATTGACGGCTCCCGTGTGCTCGTCGACCCCGTGTGGGGAAAGCGCGCATCGCCGTCGCAGCTGGTGGGTCCCAAACGGTTTCACCCCACGCCGATCGCGCTCGCGGACCTGCCCCCGCTCGACGCCGTGATCATCACGCATGATCACTACGACCATCTCGACATGCATGCCGTGCGCGCGCTCCTGCGCAGCCCCGCGCAACAGCGCGTGCAATGGGTCACGACACTGGGCGTGGGCGCTCATCTGGAGCGCTGGAAGGTCCCGGTCCCGAGAATCACGGAGCTCGACTGGGGCGACGCCGCTCTCGTCGGTTCGCTCAGGATGACCGCGCAGCCCGCGCGACATTTCTCCGGACGGACACTCGTGCGCGACAGGACCCTGTGGGCATCGTGGGTCATTGCGGGCCCGGAGCATCGCGTCTTTCACAGCGGCGACACCGGTTACTTCGACGCACTCGCCGACATCGGCACGCGTCACGGTCCCTTTGACCTCACGATGATCAAGATTGGCGCGTATGGCGAAAGCTGGCCGGACATTCATCTGGACCCGGAACAGGCGGTGCGCGTGCATGGCATGCTCGGAGGCCGGGTACTGCTTCCCATTCACTGGGGCACTTTCAACCTTGCGTTCCATGCGTGGACGGAGCCGCCGGAGCGCCTGCTTGCCGCCGCAGAGCCGCTTGGTATGCAGGTGGTAATTCCCACGCCGGGTCAATTCGTCGAGCCCGCCGTGTTGCCGCCCATTGACCGGTGGTGGAGCCGGGTCGGCTGAATGTGATCATCGTGGCCAGTCAGGCACAGTGGCCGGTTGAGTATCTCCCGACACGCGTTCGCTTCGCTCACGCCTGCGGGATGACATGGGCCCTGATGTGCGTGGCCCATGGAAGCGAGAGCGGCCGAGCCCAAGCACAGAATCTCCCAAGATCGCCCATGCCTGCGGGATGACACAAGCATGATGCGCGTGGTGTGACTGCATTCTCCAGTCCAATCTGTCATCCGGCAGGAGCGATATCCGTACCGGTCTCGTAGCCAGTCAGGCACAGTGGCCGGTTGAGTGTCTCCCGACATGCGTTCGCTTCGCGCACGCCTGCGGGATGACATGGGTCATGATACGCGTGGCCCATGGACGCATTCCCCAGCCCAATCTGTCATCACACAGAAGCGAGAGTGGCCAGCCCCAGACACAGATCTCCCGACATCGCTCATGCCTGCGGGATGACAGAGATCGCAATGCGCGGCCACACGGCGCAGTAAACACTAACCGACGGCAGCATGCGGCCGAGAACCCTCACCACGGGCGTCGCATTCTGCGCAGGAACGATTCCTGCGCCCTTGGTTTCGTAAATTCCCCACAACCGAGCTCGGCAAATCATCCAGGAGTCGTCACATGTCCACCCTCGTTCTCCGGTGCCTTGGTTCACTTGCACTCCTGAGTGCAGCCACCCTCGCCGCATGCAGCAGCAAGGACAAGACCTCCGCAGACACCACCAGCACGACGCCGGCCGCCACTCCGCCCGCGACGGCCTCGATGCCTGCCACAACGAGCAGTACCCCGGCCGACTCGACGGCCACTGACCCATCCAGGTTCACCGACGCCAACATTCTTGCCATGGAGACGGCGGGCGACTCCGCAGAAATCTCCATTGCCGGCCTGGCGAAAAGAATGGCCAGGAGCGCCGCTGTAAAGGCTTACGCGGCTCAGCTCGTGACTGATCACGGAAAAGGAATGTCCGAAGTGCACACGCTCGCGCAGAAGCTCGCCATCACGCCGCAGATGCCCGCCGGAGACACCACCGCGCAGGCAACGTCGCACGTAATGTCACGACTACAAGGTCTCACCGGCGCCGCGTTCGACTCGGCATTCGTGAATCATGCCATCGAGGACCACCAGAAAGACATCCAGGACGCCAAGGCCATGAGCGGCGCGGCCCAGAATGCGGAAGTAAAGGCGCTGCTGGACAAGACGCTGCCGGAACTCCAGCGCCATCTCGACCGCGCGCAGAAGCTCATGCAGCACAGTCTGAAGTAGCCCCTCGCAGCTGTTGCGCGCCGCCGGCGTATTCTGCTGGCGCAGCAGGCATTCGCGCACCGGGCTCGACGAGCCGGCGAGCAGCGCGTTCAGCGACCTCGCCACCGGCGCACCACTCGGGGATGGCGCAAAGATGAACGCACGATCATTGGCGAATTCGTCGCCGTTCAGGTCTCCGGACATGGTCGGCGTGAACGGAAGTCCGGACGAGATGCGGCCCAACACGGTGATGGTGACGTCGGGCGCCACGTACCCGCCGCGAAAGAGAAACCCTGAGGCCGCCGCCACCGGGAAAGCACGCTCGTGCGCTCGAACGCGTTAGCTGAGTCCGGGCAGTACGTTACTCTCGATAGACCAGGGCGCGAACAGCGGTGGAAGTAATTTGAGCGATCTCCCAGTTCCGTACTACACCGAACGAGCCGCCACCGCAGACGCCGCCGCGACGCTGCTCGAGTTGCACACGCGCCGCCTGTCTTGGGCGCGACTCGCCTCCGCATTGGCGATTGTGCTGCTGGTCTACCAGGGCACCCACGGGCTCGCGCCACAGCTCGCATGGACTGCTGGCATGGCTATGCTCGTGGTGTTCGGGCTTCTCGTTCGCGCACACCGCCGCACGTCCACGCGCGCAGCGCACGAGCGACATACATCCGACGCGTGCCGCGCCGGCATCGCGCGGTGCGTGCGCGACTGGTCCAATATCCCGGCCGCACGTATCACGCGCTCCAGTAGTGGCCGAGCTGCAACGGCAACGGATCTCGACATACTTGGCGATGTGTCGCTCTTTCGCCTGCTCGACGTGAGCGCACCGGCCATGGGCGGCACCCGCGTGCTCGAATGGCTGTTGAACGATCCCGCCAACGTCGCCACAATTTCGAGCAGGCAGCATAGCGTAACTGCGTTAAGAGACCGTTCGGCATTCCTCGTGGAATCGGCACTCAGGGGGCGCCATGCCTCGTACGCCCGGAGCTCGGCCACATCCACAGCGCTGAATGCCTTCGTGGCATGGTGTGGAAACTCATCCGGCAACGAGCGCTGGACGACGCGCGCACGCGTCGCCATGGCTGTCACGATGCTGTTCGTGCTGCTCGCCGTGTGGCGGCCGGTCGCAACGACGCCCATTGCCATTGCACTCGTTGCCATTCAGCTGTTCCTTGCCACGCGCGCCCGGAAGCAGCTCGCATCAATGCTCTCCGGCCTGAATTCGCTCGTGCCGCAACTTCGCGGACTCGACGCCTCGATGCGGCTCATTGCCGCCGAGCCCGACGTGCCTGGTGAATTCGGCGTCATTCAGACGATGCTCCGTCGCGAGCGCGCGGCCACGGCGCTCGGAGCGCTGGACTCGATTCTCCGCTGGAATGATGTGCATCTCACGCCGATGATGCACTTTCCGCTCAACGCGATCCTCGGCATCGACGTGCACATCGCGGCCGCACTTGAACGATGGCGCACGCAGTCCGGCACGCACATGGCCGAGTGGGTGGGCTACACGTCCAACGCGCAGGCGCTCACCTCGCTGGCAACGCTCGCGTACGAGAATCCTGCGTGGACAATGCCCGTGGTGAACGACGATGTAACCGCGTATGCCTTTCACGCAGACGGCGTAACGCACCCGCTCCTCGCACCAACGCTGGCGGTGCCCAATGACGTCCGCATTGACACGAACGGATCACTGCTTGCGTTGAGCGGCTCCAACATGGCGGGCAAGACTACCTATCTTCGCGCCATTGGGCTCAACGCGGCACTCGCATTTGCCGGTGGGCCCATGAGCGCATCACAGGCCGCGATACGTCGCGCACGCGTGCGCACGAGTGTCCGCATCCAGGATGATCTCGGCGCCGGCGTCTCGTTGTTTCTGGCCGAAGTATCGCGGTTGCGTGATGTGGTGCGCGACAGTGAACACGTCGACGCTTCACCCGTACTTTTTCTCTTCGACGAGATTTTGCACGGTACGAACGCGGCCGATCGTCGTCATGCATCGCAGGTGATCCTGCGACGTCTGCTCACAGGCAGAAGCTGGGGTGTGCTCACCACGCATGACGCCGACCTCGTGTCCGACCTGTTCGACGACGTCCACGTCGCGCACTCGGCGTCGGTGCAACAGGGTCACTTTCGCGAGACCGTGCAGCGCGATGCGAGCGGCGTGCGGATGTCGTTCGACTACCGGCTTCGTCCGGGCCCGACCACGAGTGCAAATGCGCGCGTCATTCTGGAAATGATAGGGCTGGACCGAGGGTGACGTCGCTGCGTCTTGCGCAGGATACGCTGTCAACGTCCTGCACTATCGGTTTACGGTGCTCATGTCCGGATAACGATTTCCACTCACCGCACCAATGGCGAACACATTTTCGAGCTCGACCTTCTCCTCACCGGTCAGCACGACATTCGCCGCCGCGACGTTCTGTTCCAGATACTTCACCCGTTTAGTGCCGGGAATGGGTACTACGTCGCTGCCGCGCGACAGAACCCAGGCCAGCGCCACCTGGGCCGGCGTCACGCCCTTCGCCTTTGCCACCCGCTCCACGACGCCGACCAGATCCAGGTTCTTCTGGAAGTTCTCTGGTTGTAAACGCGGATTGCGACGACGGAAATCATCAGGAGCGAGGTCGTCGAAGGACTTGATCTCCCCTGTTAGGAAGCCGCGGCCGAGCGGGCTGTACGCCACGAAGCCGATGCCGAGCTCGCGGACGGTGGAGAGCACGCCATTTTCTTCCACGTCACGCGTCCACAGCGAATACTCCGTCTGAAGTGCCGCAATGGGATGCGTTGCATGCGCTCGGCGAATGGTCTCGGGTGCGGCCTCGGAGAGCCCGAGATACCGCACCTTTCCCGCGGCGACCAGTTCCGCCATGGCGCCGACCGTCTCTTCGACAGGCACTTTTGTGTCGACGCGATGCTGATAGTAGAGGTCGATGTGATCCACGCCGAGGCGCTCGAGCGACGCGTCGCATGACTGCCGCACGTACGCCGGGTCGCCATTGATGCCCAGATATTCGCCTTTGGGTCCGCGCATGTTGCCAAACTTGGTCGCGAGCACCACACCGTCACGCCGGTCGCGAATGGCGCGCCCAACGAGCTTCTCATTGGTGAATGGACCGTACATGTCGGCGGTGTCGAGAAAGCTGACGCCGAGCTCCAGGGCCCGATGGATCGTCGCAATGGACTCAGCGTCATTGCCCGTGCCGTAGAACTCGCTCATGCCCATGCAGCCGAGCCCCATGGCGGACACCATGAGTCCGTTACGTCCCAGTGTTCGCTGCTGCATTTGTACTGCTCCGCTGTTCGGATGCGGACAAGGGTTCGCGAATTTGGTGCCCGCACGAACGGAGCAGGGTGCGGGGCCATTTCGGCGGGGCACAACCCGAGCTCCAAGAACGCACCGCGCGCTTCAGTGAACCTGACGACCGCTGCGCTCGACGGCGACAACGCCCGTCAGCCCGCGAGACGATAGCCTAACGACCGCACGGTGACGATGAGTGCACGTGCTCCCGAATCCTGCTCGAGCTTCTGGCGGAGCTCCACCACGTGCATGTCCACGGTTCGTGTCTGAATGCCCGGCTCGTAGAGCCAGACGCTGCGCAGAAGGTCCTCCCTGGTGACGACGCGTCCCTCGGCGCGCGCCAGCGCGACCAGCAGGTCGAATGCGCGGCGCGACAGTTGAATGAGCTTTCCACCACGCGTCACGGTGCGGCGGTCCTCATCGATCACGATGTCACCGACAACGCGAATGCGCGGCTGCGCCACGGCCGGCTCGCTGGCTAGCGCCGCCACGGCGCGCATCGAGAGCCGGTCGCGCAGGCGCTGAACGCACACGTCCAGACGGTCTACGTCCAGCGGCTTGAGCACGTAGTCGAAGGCGTTGACGTCGAAGGCACGCAGCGCCTGGCTGCCGGTACCGGTCACGAATACGCACAGCGGAGTCTCGCCGGCGATCAACCGCAGCTGCTCCACGAGACTGAACCCGTCTCCATGGCGCAGGCGCACGTCCACGAACGCCACGTCCGCCTGCACGTCGAGGATTGCCTTGGCCACGTGTCCGAAGGCATGCTCAGCCACGACCTGCACGTCGGCATGACGGTTGAGCAGCTCGCGCAACGCCTCGCGTGCCGGTGCTTCATCGTCCACGATCACGGCGCGGATCACGGCCCCACCCCCGTTCCGTTTTCATCTCTGAGCAGCATCGCGGAAAGCTCGAATCAGCGCGGGGGCAACGCCATGATCATGGCACGAAACCACTTCTTTGCGGCACGGGTCGTACGCTGAGCGGAACGCCGCGACCCCGGAAATCCGTTCCGCGGAGCCGCGCCCTCGTGTTCACCCCATGCGGTTTCGTGCCTCGCCGATGCGTGCGCACTGGTTCTTTGCCTGCAGGTGTCATATCACTGGGGAGCCGAGGCTCGCTTTCCCTCGCCCGTCATCCTGTGCCATCCATCGCATAGTCGTGCTGCCCTCCACCAAACCCGGCTCCCCCATCCACGCTCGGCACGTGCTGCTGCCCCTTGGCGCAGTGCTCTTCGTCTCCACCCTCACTGGGCTGCAGGCGAAAATGCGCTATCCGGAGATACGGACGGCGCTGCACCTCATCTGGGAAGTGCCTCCATGGATCACATGGTGGGCGCTCGCGCCCATCATCTTCTACCTGACGCGGCGCTTTCCCGTCGACGAGCGCCATTGGCGACGCTCCGTCCCGGTGCACCTCGCGGCGTCCCTGGCATCGCCCCTCATCCACCTCTCGTTCGTCGCGGCGGTGCGGCAGGTGTTCGCATTCGTGCTGCTCTCCACGCCCGTGGTCTGGACGGCCATCGAACACGAGTTCTTCCACGACAACACCGACATCGCGTCCATGCTCGAGGGATATCCGCGCCTGTTCGCATTTCCGGTGATCCTGTACGCCGCTACCGTGGTGCTGTCCCAGTCGCTCACGTATCGCGAGGCTCTTGCGGAACGACTGCTCCAGCAGGCGCGGCTGGAAACACTGCTTGCGCACAGCCAGCTCCAGAGCCTCAAGTGGCAGCTGCAACCCCACTTTCTCTTCAACACGCTCAACACCGTGGGCGCGCTCATGTCGAGCGACAAGGCCACGGCGCGGCGCGTGCTCGCCAAGCTGGGCGACCTGCTCAGGCTCACGCTCACCGATGCGGACGCGCACGAGTGGACGCTCTCCCGGGAACTCGCCTTCATCGACGACTACCTGGTCATCCAGTACGCGCGGTTTCGCGATGCACTCGAGGTCACGATCGACGTGGACGAGGGCACGCGCACGCAGCAGGTGCCACGCCTGCTGCTGCAGCCGCTGATCGAGAACGCAATCGAGCACGGAAGTTCACGTTCGGGTGTCCTGCGGGTGCGCGTCGTGGCACGAGCCTCCGGCACCAGTCTGCTACTCGAGGTCTCGGACAACGGTGGTGGTTTCGCCGAGCCCCATGCCGTCGCCATGGGGGTGGGCCTGACGAACACCCGGGAACGACTGTCGCGCCTGCACGGTGAGCGGGGCCGGATGGTGCTGGACAATACGCCCGACGGCGGGGCGCGCGTGACGATTCACCTGCCGCTGATCGCGGCGATCACGGAGGAGACATTGAAAACGGCCGCCGTGGGTGACGCATGAAAACCATGATTGTCGACGACGAGCCGGCCGCACGCGAAATGCTGGCGGAGCTGCTCGCGAAGGAGTCCGACGTGGAGATCATTGGCAGCTACGGCGATCCACGCCAGGCGGTTGCGGCCATTCGCCGCGACCGGCCGGACCTCCTCTTCCTCGACATCCGGATGTCCGCCCTGGATGGATTCGCGCTCCTCGGCACGCTGGGCGACGATGCACCCAGGGCCATTGTCTTCGTGACGGCGTTCGATGAGCACGCCATTGCCGCGTTCGACGTGAGCGCGGCGGACTATGTGCTGAAGCCCCTCGACGAAGAGCGCCTGAGCCGCGCGGTAGAACGGGCGCGCACCCGCCTGCTGCCCGATGCACAGGCCGCCCGCCCGGGTGCGCTGGCCGGCAACAGCGCGGCAGCAGGCTATGCCCGTGTCATTCCCGTGAGCACCCGCGATCGCATCATCCTGCAGCGTGTGGACGAGGTGTTCTGGTTCGAGGCCGACGGCAAGTACATCCGCGTGCATGCGCCGGCTGGCATCTACCTCATCCGGCATCCCATGCATGGCCTCGAGCAGCGGCTGGATCCCACGCGGTTCATGCGTATCAGCCGGTCGGCCATCGTGAACGTGGACCAGATCCACCACATCGAGCCATGGTCGCGCGGCGACTACTGTGTCGTCCTCAAGTCGGGCCACAAGGTGACGTCCACGGAAGCCTATCGCGCGCGGCTGCGACAGCTCACGCACGAAGTGTGATCAGGCCATCACGCGCATGTACTGGCAGCCTGCATCCTGCGCGGCCGACACGGCAAAGATGCCGTTCGGCATGAGGTACACCCCGGGAATGATCGCCGCGCGAATCGCAACGATGGACTGATCCACCGTGAGCGACGGTTCCTTCATGCGCAACTGGTACGCGTAGCCCCGAAGCGCGCTGTCGCAGGTGAGGACCACGGCGCCGTGCGACATCAGCTCATCAAGGCCGCCCCCGGGCCCCACGAGGGTGAACTTGTCGCCCTTGGCGTAGCTGATGAATGGATTGCGTTTCGCCACCGCTCCCGTTGTGGGATCCTTCAGCTTGCTCGCGTCGCCCAGCTCGAGCTTCGCCCAGGTGGCGTCGTTGAGCACCATGATGGAGGCCGCGTGCCTGAGGATGAGCACCGGTGTAAAGTCCGACGCTGCGACGCCGATCTCGTGATAGCCGGCCATCGCCGCTGCCGCATACGCGAGCGCGGCGCCATTCAGGATTTCCGGTGCGTCGTAGGCGGTCTTGTAGCGCGCAAGGCGCGACGTCCAGCTCATGTCCCACTTGCTCTGTGCCGGCAATGGTGCCGTTCCGGCAACGGATGCTGCCTGCACGCTCGGCGCACATCCGCTCGCCAGTGCAATGCCGCCGGCTGCCGTCCCGATTTCCACGAGACGATGAAGGAATTCCCTGCGGGGTGACGTTGATGACATGGCCTGTACCGGATGTGGAGAGAGATGATGGGAGTGCGCGATTACCGTGGCCCCACATGAACTGCACCGCGCCGCCGCGCCAGGAGATCGTTCACGTTGGCATCGAACGGCCGCTGCTGCTCCGGAGCCAGCAGAGACCGGAGCGTGTCACGCTGCTCCTTTTCGAGTTGCTTTCGGGCCGCAAGGAATGGCAGCCTCGCCATTCCGTCGTTGTCGATGATGTCGCGGTCGATCTTTCTGTACCGGGGCTGGAAGCGGATACGAAGCTGTGCCAGCTCCGCCTGCTGCTTCGACGTCAGCACGATTCCGGTGAGTACCAGTGGTACCTGATCGTACGGCGGCAAAACGCCGTGCTTGACCGACACCTGAGGCTCGGCGGGCTCCTGGCCATTGTCTGCGACAACAAACGCGCTCAGGAGCGCGGACGCAAGGGCGCAGGTGAGCAGCAACAGGATGCGGCGTGGCGGCACGAGGCGGATGTCCATGGTCAGAAGGTGCGGTTCGCTCGCGCACGCGGTATGACGACGACCGCGTCAAAGCCCGTTAGCGTCTTCTCCAGCCGCCGTTCGAGGGCGCCATAGCGTCCGGCCGCAACGCGGCCCCGTAATGGCCGAAGGTCGATGTACGTCCACGACGTGCTGTCCACCACTGCGCCGGCAAAGGGCGACACGTCCATCTCGAGCGAGCTGCCGGCGTCATAGGCCCCCGTCCGGTCCGCGTCATTGCCCACGTAGGGAAGGTACTTGTTCTGGGTGCCGTTCAGCACCAGCACGAACACGTTGAACGACGTACGGCCGGTGGATGCGGCAAGCTCACGGGCGAGGTTGCCGATGTCGTAATGACCGGTGTAGCTCGCGCCCTGAATGACATGGTTGGAGCCAAAGCGGTATACCACTTTGGGATACGATTTGCCGCGCGCCTGGGCGCGCCGGTAGTAGTCCATGAAATGCTGCTTCATGAGCAGCGAGCGCATCAGGCCGCTCTGGTAGCCGCGCGACATCGACGTGAGGTAGATCTCCCGTGAGGCACGCAGCTCGCGGATGATGTCGCGCGCCTCGGGCACCGTCGTCCCGGCAAAGGCGCTGTCGAGTCGCGCCCAGTCCGAATCGGCAGACGCGAGGATGAACAGCAGCGCCGGGTCATGCCGGCTGATCGCCTCGCGGGTTGCATGGGCCGCCCGGTCCGCCATCGTGCGCGCCACCGGCGCGCTTTTTCCCTGCGGCGCAAGCTCGGCGAGGCGCGACAACAGCACCGCGGGGCTGAACAGGAACTCCTGGTCCAGGCCCCAGATGGATTCCACGGGCGACAAGGCTTTCGCCGCGCCGTAGAACTCGAGCTCCTCGCGGCTGGCAAATGGAATGGCCATGGGATACTCGCGGAACATGCGCGACAGGGCGTCGTCCATATCCGCGCGCCCCATGGATCGTGCGAGCAGCCCGGCACTGACCGGCCCCATCTCCAGCGCGAGGTGCTGGTAGCCGGCCGCTGCGAGACGCGGCATCAGCGCCTTCCCGAGCTCGGGGACGTCGGCAAAGCCGTGGTCCTCGCCGATGAGGAAGAATTGACTTCGCTTCGCTTCCGCCAGGAGGGAATCGGCGCCGGCACCACTCAGGGTACCATTCGCGAGACGCATGGGCACGGCCCGTGCGCGAAGGTCCTTCACGAGCAGCGTGTCGTGCGGCGCTGGAGCGGACTGCAGCAGCGTAACGAGCAGGAGGGCAGTCGGCGTCATCATTGTGCGACTGCCGTGATCGGGTGAAATGGGCGCATGGGCGCCTATCCTATGCACATGATCCATTGTCCGCGCGAGGAGTCGCCACCGCATGACAATGCTCTTACAAATCTTGCCCACACATCGTGTGCGCGGGAGCGCCCTTACGTACTTCTTACAAGATTCCTGCAACGATCCCCGTGGATGCCGCCGTCGAACAGGCAGAGCCTGACCCCCCTTGCCCCCATACCGGCTGCACGCAAATGCGCACATTTCACGCGGTGGTCTCCCTGATGGTCCCCCTCACGATCCTGGTCGCGGCGCCGGCGCGCGCACAGACCACGATGACCGGTCCCGGTGTGCCGCTGGGCTCCGGGTGCACCGGCTTCTCGTTCGTGGTCCACATGGCGAATTCGCCCAGTGGATCGTCGGGCGCGATGTTCGAGTTTCCCACGGTCGGCACGGTGACCCCCGGAAGTCCTGCCGCCGCCGCAGGGCTGCTCACGAACGACGTCATCGTCGCGGTGGGCGACACACCGGGTGATGCACGCGGCGCCATGAAGTGGCCAGGTCCCGGAACGAAGGTGGCGATGAAGATCCGCCGCGCTTCGCGTGACACCATCATCAATATTGTCACCGGCGAGGTGGTGGAGGCGAAGGTCGACCTGAAGTACGACGCTGCGGCTCCCGTTCCCTCTGCTCCGGTTGCGGGCCTGCGAAAGAGGTGTGCACCCGTCACCCCCGCCGCCCCCAGGTCATGAGTCGTTGCCGGAGCGCGTTCGCCGCATGCTCGGCGGCGCTGAGCCTCGTGGCCAGGCCGTTGCCTGCGCAGCTCTCCACGTCAGAAGCGCTCGCACGAATTCAGGTGGAAGGCCGGGAGCACAGCCACGTCATGGAAATGGCGCGGACGATCACGGACTACTTCGGACCTCGTCTGACCAATTCGCCGGAGTTCGAGCGTGCGGCCACGTGGGCGGTGCAGACCGCCCGTGAATTCGGCGCGACGGCAGACGTCGAGCCGTGGGGGCCCATGGAGTGGCCCCAATGGAGCAACGAGCGCTTCTCGCTGCGCATGGACGCACCCGCATCGCTGCCACTCACCGGCTTTCCTGCCGCATGGTCGGCGAGCACTGCCGGCCGGCGTACCGGCGACGTCGTGTTCGTCGACGTGATGCACCCCGACGGCTTTGCACGGTATCGCGGAGCGCTGCGCGGCAAATGGGTCGTTGCCATTCGTCCGGGGCCGATTCTTCCAGCACCGGAGCGCAAGGCGGCGAGATTGAGCGCCGAGCAGCTCATCGACCTCGAGAAACCGCTCGTGCCGCAGGTGAATCCTGCCACGCCGCTTCCCGGCGATGCAAGGGCAGTACCCAGCGACACCATCACATGGGCTGCCTCGCACCGCGCTCGCTGCGCCGGCCTTTCGCGTCTGCTGATGGACGAAGGAGCTCTGGGGCTGTTGGCCCCAGCCATCGGGCATGACGGGCTTCTCACTCCGTACGATGGCATGTGCGCCATGGGCGTGCGTGCTTCGGTCATTCCGCCGCTGTCGGATGGCCGCAGCCCGACACCGCCGGTCATCCTTCTCGCTCCCGAAGCCGTGGGACGCCTGCTCCGGCTCACCGAGGATGGAGTGCGTGTCCGCGTCGAGGCAGAGATGGTCAACCGCATCGTTCCGTCAAAGGGCACCGCCAGCAATGTGATCGCCGAGCTTCGCGGCAGCGACGCTTCCGTGCGCGATGAGGTGGTCATGTTCGGCGCGCACCTCGATTCCTGGCACGTGGGCACCGGCGCCACGGACAACGGCGGAAATGCCGCGGTGATGCTCGAAGCGCTCCGCATCCTGCGTGCGTCGGGTGTTCCGCTGCGACGGACGGTCCGTCTCGCACTCTGGAGCGGCGAAGAGCAGGGGTTGCTCGGTTCTACCGCATACGTGCGCCAGCACTTTGGCACCAGCGACGAACGCGGGAGGCATCTCACACCAGAGTACGACCGGCTCGCTGTCTACTTCAACCTCGATAACGGCGTGGGCTCCATCCGCGGTGTGTATCTCCAGGGAAACGCGGCGGCCGCGCCAATGCTGAGTGCCTGGATGACACCGCTCCACGACCTCGGCGTCACGGCCGTTTCGGCAAGGAGCACAGGAGGCACGGACCACGTGCCCTTTGCCGCACTCGGCCTCCCTGCCTTTCAGCTCATCCAGGATCCGCTCGAATACACTGCCACCACGTGGCATACGTCGCAGGACACCTTCGAGCGCCTTCCGGTTGCGGACCTCACGCGCAACGCGGTGACGATCGCCAGCCTGGTATACCAGGCGGCCAACGCGGAGCACGTATTGCCCCGGCGCTCGCTCCCGCAATGACCATGATGCTCATCCCCACCGGAGCTCGATCATCCATGTTAAGAGCACTCGCCACAGCTCGTGTACCGCTCGCCTGCATCCTGACCTGTTTCGCATCACGCGGCGCTCACGCGCAGCAACGTGTCTCCATTCTGCCCATTCCAGCCGTTCGTCCGGTGTTGCTCCCCGTTGCTCCTGACGAGGCCGGGCGCCAGAGCATCGCCAGAATTGCCGGTGGTGCGCTGCTTGGCACAATCGCGGGCGTTGCCGTTGGCGGTTTCGTGGGCGGGTCGCTCGACAGCGGCAGTTGCGAGAACCCCGATACCTGTCTCGATCGGGCCCTCCTTGGCTTCTTCTGGGGCGGCACTGGCGGCGCAGCCGTGGGCGCACCACTCGGTGCCCACTTCGGCAATCGCAGTCAGGGCCGTCTCGGTGCCTCGCTGCTCGCGTCCGCCGCGGTGTTCGGTGCGGAGATCGTGGCGCTCAGGAGCCTCCTCCACGATGGCCAGACCGCTCACAAGTCCACGGTGTTCGCCATCATGACCCTTACGCCAGTGCTGCAGGCCATCACCTCCACGATCGTCGAGGCGCGCACGTCGCCCTGACTGCGGCTGCCTTACTCCGGGGGCAGCGCGTACGCGTGCCGCCAGGGAGCATCCCCATACATGTCTCCCCGTCCTCGAATGACGACGGAATCACGCGTGACGCGGTCCACCGTCAGCGTGTAATCGTTCCATCGCCGTGTGGGCACAACGCCGAGCGTGCCGACGATACGTGTAAGCGAGTCGTTGGCGAGGAAGATGCCGAACAGCTCGTCCGAAAGCGCACCACGAAAGACCTTGTCGCACACCAGGCCGCGCACGATCACCACGTGCTGCGGCAGGCCAACGGGGTGAAGCGGGCGCACGTCCCAGATCGTTGCGCACGCCGCGCGCGCGTTCCGTGCGAGCAATGTATCCCGTGCCGCCTCGAGCATGGACGGCCGCTGCTGCGCCAAGGCGCTGCTCGCACCGGCGAACAGCAGGAATGCGGTCATCGCAATTCTGGCTCTCATGGCAGCACGTTCACATATCCGGTCATGGACAGTCATGTGGAATCAGCACACGCAGAATAACGGTGGACTGTCCCTTCGTGCTGGCCGCGAGCCGGTCAAAACGATCGAGCCGTCGAACCTGGCTGTTCGCGATGTAGAAAAGGGTATCGCCCACGACCACGCCGGTCGTCGGCTGCTCGAATGCGGCATGACCACGCACGAGTGGCCGGACACACTCGACACCGGGCGGCAGCGCGCCACGCATACGGAGCCGGGCAGCGACGATCTGCTCTCCGCGCCTCGTTGCCTGCACTCCCATGAGCGTCGACCCGTTCACATACAACCCGTCAATGGCGCCGAGGATGCTGTCGGGATGCGTCTCGAGCGTGCGCATGTTGCCGGTACGAGGGTCAATGACCATGATGCCGCCCGCGTGGGCCACGAGAAGCGTACGTCCATCGGGAGAGAACGCAATGCCGTTGGGATAACCAAAGACGTCATCAGGTCCGCGCGCCAGCAGCGCCAGTGTATCGCGGCCCTGGCGTTTCACGTACACCGCATCGGCTTCACTGTCCGTGAGATACACCTCGCCACCGTCGCCAACCACGAGGTCGTTGAAGAGATGCGTGCGAGAAGTATCCGGCGGGGCATGGACCGCGCGAACAACCCCGGACGAGGCATCGATCTCCAGCAGCGCGGAGCCCGTGCGTCCGCGCTGCCCCGACGGTGCCTCGCGCGAATACGCCGTGTTCGCCCAGAGCGTGTTGCTGCGGAGGTCGAGCTTCATGCCGAGCACGGCACCAAACTCGGGTGCCGGTCCCGCAAATGGCCGCACGGATCCATCGCGAGGATTCACCCGATAGATGCGGCGCTGATGCAGGCTGCCGATCAGGAACGAGCCGTCGCGCGAGTCGAAGGCAATGTTTTCGGCCACGAGGTCCGGAGCTCTCACCACGAATGCGGTGTCGCCTATGTCACGTCGCATCCGGGCATGCGAGGCATGATCATCGTTGGTGAGAACGTGTCCTAGCACACACGCGATCATCAGCGGCACCACGAGACGGCCCATCAGTCGGTTGGTGGCTTCGTGACGAACGGCCGCAATGCCTGCGACGCCAGACAGGTCGTGTCGAGCCCGGCCACCGATGCGCGCTCGATGAACTGCCGGCTGATCGATTCCGTGCACGGCGTGGTGACCGAGTGCCCGGCCTGCTCCACGATCAGGTGCGTGCTGTTGGACAGGTACTGCCGCCGGACTTCTTCGCCGAACCGCGGAGGAGTGACGGGATCATACCGGCCCGTGATCAACAGGGCAGGTACGGACGACCGGAATGGCTCGGCGTAGCGGGCAGGCAGTCTCGCGGCCGGCCATTCCTTGCACGCCGCAATTTCCTGTCGCACGCGATCGTCGCCAAGGAACGTGCCCCGTGTTTCCCGAATGATGTCCGCCTCCGAGATGCGCGCAACGTCTTCACTGCATGTCGTCGACATCAGCATCCCGTACCGAAGGGCCGAGCGCAGTCCGTAGTTGCTCGCAAACCCTTGCCGCGCAAAGGCGGTCAGGTCACCCTCGAATGCACGATGGATGAGCATGGGGATCTCGCTCGCGCGTCCGGCTCCGTACATCATCACCCGCAGTGCTTCGGCGAATTGCGTTCGTCCAATGACGAGCGTGATGGGCTTTCCGGAGGTGGGGTGCTGGATGGTCACCGTCACGGGCGCGCGCTCGAGGCGGTCGAGCACCGCGCTCAGCTCCTGATGGCTGTCGGGAAACGCGGTGTGGCAATCCACCTGGCGCTGGCAGGTGGCCAGGAGCGAGTCCAGGGCGAGTTGCGCTCCCCGGGCATGGTAGAGCGGATTCTTGAGCGAAAAGGGGATCAGCGACAGCAGCACCGCACTGCGCACATGTGCGCCGTGCTGCCGGATGTACACGAGCGCCATCCGTGCGCCGTACGATCCACCCGCCAGATTGATCATGCCGTAGCCGAGTGCCTGCCGAATCTCGTCCAGGTCGTCGGCCGCCACCGGCGTGCCGTACAGACGGAGATCAGCGCGCTTCTCGAGCTCCGCCCGGCATGTCTTGAACAGCGGTGCCTGGAACATCGGCTCCAGATAGCCCTGCGGGTTCTCGTCGGTGCCGGAGAGCCGGCAATCGAGTGGCGCATCGCTTCCGGTTCCTCGTTGATCCACGAGCACCACTTCGCGATGATCTCGGTACCAGAGGTTCCACTCCTGCGCGGCGTATGCGGAGGCCGTCTGCCCAGGCCCGCCGTAGAGCGAGAATACCGGATCGGCCGCAGCCGGTACCTGGCGCGCCGGCAGTACGATGACCTTGAGCGGGATCCGCCGGCCTCGGCGCGTTACGCGATCCTCGTACACCCAGAATGTGCCGCAGCGGACAGTTTCCGGAATGTTCGCGATCGAGCACGGCTCGAGATGAAATCGGTCGGCCGGTGTCGAGTCGTGCCTGGCGACACGAGCGCTCGTCTGGCCCACGAGGCTCGCGCAGGGAAGGAGTGTCATCGCGGCAACAGCAGCGATGCGGACGCGACGGGGAATGGTGTGGCGAGCTGGCATATCGGTGACGCTACAGAGCCATGGGTGCCGCTCCAATCAATTTGGTCTGATGCCGGTGTTTCTGGTCACGACACGCCCCTTTCGAGGGATGTAGCGACTCTGCACCCTCGTCCGCTATTGGTGGAGCGCCTGCCCACACCGTCGCCGCGGTGCTCGCGTCGCCCATCCTGCTCGTCAAGCCGCCGACCGATTCGCCAGGGTCGAATGGTACGTGCAGGTCGCCGTCTACCACTGCGAGAGCTACTATGTAGCGTAGCGCGCCAGGCGCTCGACGCCGGATTGATCGCCATGAGCGTCAAGTAGTCGGCACGGCCCATCTTGAGCCGTTCCGACGCGCATTTCGTACCACAAATATGGCATTTAGTCCCAATTTCATGGCGGATCAGGAATATTGATGACAACATTTCATGTTGGCGTTTCGTTCGCCGCCACGAGACATCACGCCAACTACCATGCCCCGTCCGCTTGAGCGGAGGGCCAGCCCATCCCATGTCATGAGACCACGGACATACCGACTTCGTACGGCCATCCTGATCATGCTGGGGCTGGCCTGCACTGAGCGCCTGACCGGGCCAGCCAGCACGCCCGTCGCGCCTTCGCAGGTCCTGACGCGGCTCGACTGCGTCGCCACGACGAGCACCCGGCAGGTCACCTGCACGTCGGTCGATCCGTCGTCGGCGAAAGCCGCCAGCACGACAAGTGCAGACCTCATCGTCGGCGGGCAGAACACCTTCGTCACCCTCGCGTCGACCAATGTCACCTACGTGGACGACGTCTTCTCCTTCAACACCACCGTCAAGAATCTCCTCGGCCAGGCCCTCGGCACGACGGATGGCACGACACTCGATCCCAGTGGCGTACGCGTCTTCTTCGAGGAGCAGCCGGTCGCGACGAGCGGAAGCGGCACGCTCGACTTCCAGAATCCGCTGGGCGGGTCGTTCGTGGATGGCTTTGCCAGCTTCACCCAGAGCAATCAACCCTACTATCAGTACAACCAGCTCCTGGCTCCTGACCAGACCTCGACGGCCAAGCTCTGGCGAATCCACGTCCCGGCCACTGTCGGGACCTTCTCTTTTTCCGTCTATGTCAGTGCCCCGGTGCAGTATCCCACCGGCTATATCGTCGTCACCCCGGCAACGCTGGTCATGAAGGTTGGGGGCGCCACGCAGGCACTGGCCGCGGTGGTCAAGGATGTCGTGAGCCGCACGGTCGCCGATGCGGTTACGTGGAGCTCCGGCAACACGGGGGTCGCCACGGTGGACGCAAACACTGGCGTGGTCACCCCCGTCGCCGATGGCGTAGCGATGATCACCGCGACGTCCACGACGCGCACCGGCACGGCCGTGGTCACGGTGGCCAGCGCGAACGCCGCCAACACCACGATTACCGGTGCGCCGGCGTCTCTGACGGTGGGCAATTCGTCCACGATCACGGTGCAAGCAAAGACGTCTGCGGGCGCGAACATGACCATTGGCGGAGACGCCGTCCTGCTCAATGCCAGCGCCGGCACGCTCGGGTCCGTCACTGACAACCACGACGGCACGTACACGACAACGCTCAACAGCAACGCCGCCACCACGATCACTATCACGGGCACCATCAACGCGGCTCCCATCGGACACCCGGGCACGGTGGTATTCACCGCCGGGCTCCCGGCCAGCGCAACAATCCAATCCACCAATCCACAGACCGCTGCGGTGAACACCGCCGTAGCGGCGGCGCCCTCCGTGCTCATCAAGGACGCCAATAACAATCCCGTGCCGGATGTGACGGTCACATTTGCCGTCACCGGCGGCGGCGGAAGCGTGACCGGCGCGGCCCCAATCACCAACGCCAGCGGCATCGCGACAGCAGGCAGCTGGATCCTGGGCACAACGGTAGGGACGAACAACAACACGGTGTCGGCTACCGCGGCAACGGGCTCCGCGACGGCGACGTTCACCGCGAGCGCCACTCCGGGTGCCGTGCACCACTTCGTGGTCGAAGCGGCAGGCGGCGGTGCAATCGGCGCTCAGCTCGCCGGCACCCCCTTCAACGTCAAGGTCACTGCGCAGGACGCCTTCAACAACACCGCGACCAGCTTTACGGGCACGGTCACCTTCAGCACCACGCCACCCGGTGGCGTCACCGCCGGCGGCACCTCGGCGGCCTTTACGGCCGGTGTTCTTGCATCGCATGCCATTACCCTTGGCACCGCGGGCGACGTCACGCTTACCGCAACGCGCTCGAGCGGAGGAAGCGAGACGGGCACGAGTGCGTCCTTCCAGGTACAGCAGGCGCCCATCTCGGTAGCTGACGCGCCCACGGCCAGCAGCGTCCCCAACGATCCGTACCACACGGCCTTCAACACCACGTTCAATCTCGCGGCCGCAGGCGTGATGGCGAACGATGCGCGCGGCTTTCCACTCGCGACCGTGGTGAGCTTCGGTGCCGATAGCCTTGCCGGTGTCGTCACCGACCACGCCGCCGGCACGCCGGTGAGCCTTCCAGGCCACGGCACCGGTTCCATCGTGGTAAACGCCAATGGCAGTGTCGCCTTCACTCCGCCCACCGGCTTTACGGGGCTGTACGTCATCAAGTACCGGATCAGCAACGTGCGCGGCATCTCGGACGCGCAGCTCACGATCGCCGTGGGCGTGCGTCCGGCCATCGGTGGCGATACCTATCCAACCGCGCTGCTCGGCAACGTCCCGATCAATACCGCAACGAGCAGCAACTTCAACGTGACGTCGAACGACGCAGGCGACGCCAGGGTTCTCGCCGTTACCGGCGCCACCAACGGCACGGTCACGCTCGCCCAGGGAGGGACGTTCAGCTTCACGCCCACCGCGGGCTACACGGGTCCCGCGAGCTTTACCTATACGGTGGCGAATGGATTCGGCACCACCGCTGCGGCCACGGTGAGCATGACCGTGAGTGGAATCGCCTGGTTCATCGATCGGGGTGCCGTCGCGGGGGATGGGCGGTTCGGTACGCCGTTCAATGATCTGTCCACGGCTTTTGCTGCCGGCACCAAACCGCAGGCGAATCAGGCGGTGTTCCTCTATTCGAATGGCACGGCATACACGGGTGGCGTTACGCTCCTTGCCGGCCAGAAGCTGGTAGGTCAGGGCGCAACGGGCGCTTCCTTCGCCAGCGTGATGGGCGTGAGCTGGCCCGCCGACGCCGGAGCGCAGCCGAGTATCGGGGGAAGCCAGCCGTCCGTTGGCAGCGGGCTCACGCTCGGCGCCGGCAACACGCTGCAAGGCTTCACCCTCACCAGCGGCACGCTGACCGGAACGAGCTTCGGCACCCTGACCGTGGGCGACCTTGGAATCACCACCAGCAGTCAGGCGCTCAACCTGACCACCGGCACCCTCGCGGGCAGCTTCACGCAGGTGCGCTCCACCGGCGGCACGAACAACGTCGCTCTCTCGAGCGTGGCCACGTCGGGCACGACCACCCTTGGCACAAGCGCCGACGCACTCTCCGGCGCCACCGGTGACGCGTTCAAGATCAGTGGCGGCAACGGCTCATTCACCTATGCGGGCAGCATCACCAACTCGGCTGCGCTTGCGGTGAACATCTCCGGGAAGACCGGCGGCACGGTAACGCTTTCGGGCGACATCAATCCCGCCGCCGCCAATCGCGGCATCTCCATCGCGAACAACAGTACCGGCACCAATACCATTCTCTTCAGCGGCGCGAACCAGAAGATCAGCGCCGGTACCTCCGCCGGCGTCAGCCTCTCGACCAATACGGGAGCCACCATCAGCTTCACCGGTGGCCGCCTCGCCATCACGACGACAACGGGCAACGGCTTCACCGCCACCGGCGGCGGGACCGTCAACGTCACCGGGGCAAACAACAGCATCTCGAGCGCCGGCGGCATCGCGCTCAACGTGAGTGCAACGACCATTGGCGCGAGCAACCTGACCTTCAGGAGCATCAGTGCGAACGGCGGCAGCAACGGCATCTTCCTGAGTGGCACAGGCAGCAGCGGTGGCGTAACCGTCACGGGCGATGGCGCAACCACGGGCTCCGGCGGCACGATCGTGAACATGACCGGCGCCGACAATACGACCTCCGGGAGCGGCATCTACCTCACGTCAACGCAGAACGTCAACCTGAGCTGGATGTCGCTCAGCGGGCATTCGAACCACGCCATCTACGGCCTCGAGGTCACCGGCTTTGCGCTTGCCAAGGCGCAGATCACGGGACTGAACGGCGACAACGAAAGTGTCGACGACGGCGCCGTGATCTTCGATAACCTGTATGGATCGGCATCAATCACCGGCAGCAGGATTACCGGCGGGCGCAAGGACAACGTTCGCATCTTCAATGGTCTGGTGGCCACAGCGGCGGCGGCGCTCAACCGCATGACGATGACCAGCGATACCATCTTCGGAAATATCGCCGGCACAAACATCAACATCGCGGCGTACAAATCCGCCGTCGTGAAAGCCACCATCCAGAGCAGCAAGTTCACGGCATCCCGCGGCTCCACCATCAGCTTCGCCACGAACGAGAGCTCGTCGGGCGACGTGATCATCGATGCCAATTCCATCAGCAATACCGATCCCAACCAGGTGAGCGGCACCACCGGTATCTTCGTCGGCAATGCGAGCTCGGGTGCACTCACATATCAGGTGACCACCAACACGGTCACCGGAATGTTCGGCTCCGGCATCGAGGTGGACCGCGGAGCTGGTGGCGCAGGCTCGATGACCGGCAACGTGACCGGCAATATCGTGGGCACGAGCGGCGTGAACGGCTCAGGGTCTCGCGACGGCACGGCGATCTTCATCGGCCTGGTCCAGAACAGCACCGGCGCCGCCACGCATACGGCAACCGTGGCGAACAACACCGTTCGCCAGTTCGGCAACTACGGCATCAAGGTCCTGAACTCCGGTGCGGGTGGTGGATACCTCAACGTGAGCATGACGGGCAACAATGTCGCAGAGCCGTCCACTACGGCACCGGGCTTCCCTACCGGTGGACTGCGATGGGACCTTGGTGTCAGCTCGGGTCCGCCCTCGCATGACGGCAAGACGTGCGTCGTGATGACCGGAAACACCGTCACCAATGCGGGGACGAATGGTGGCGAAGAGATCCGCGTGCGGGGACGCTTCGCCACGAAGACCGGTATTCCCGGTGTCGGTGCCGATCCCAATGCGTTCTTTGCCGCGAGCAACACCATCACCACGGCGGGCGTGGCCGTGAACGCCACCAGCACAAACGCGTTCCAGAACAGCTGTCCGCCAATCTGATCTGTCCAGTCTCCCGTAGTATCGTGTTCGCATAGCCGCGTGGGTTTTCCAGCCCACGCGGGTCTTCTATGGGACACCGAAACGGGAGACCGATGCCGCGAACCGCCACCGAGGAGCACGTTCGACGCATCTATCGCGAGACACTCGACGATTTCTATGGCGTCGTCTCCCGCCGCTGTGATGGCGATCGTGACCTGACGGAGGACGTGGTCCAGGAGACATGGCTGCGCGCCGTGCGTGCGTGGCGCGCCGACGGAATCCCGGAACGGCCCATGGCGTGGCTTACCACCGTGGCCACGCGGATTCTCTCCAATCATTTCCGGCGCAACACGCCCGACCGAATCGACGACGGCACCGGCGATCAACTGGCAGCGCCGGACGCCGGTGTTGCCCGGAATTCGCGCGAGCGCCGATCCCTGGTGGACCGGGCCATCGCGCGTCTGCCCGTCCTGCAAATACGGCTGCTCGAGGCATTCCACTTTGACCGGCGCCCCGTGGCCGACATCGCCAGCTCGCTCGGGCTCTCGGAGCGCGCGGTGGAAGGCCGGCTCCGGCGCGCCCGACAGAACCTGCGTCGCGAGATCGAACGCGACACTTACGCCGACGGAGACGTCACATGAATCACGACATCACGCACGCCGATATTGCGCACCGCCCCACGGACGCATTCCGCGATTTCCTCGAGGGAGAAGTGGGCCGCGCGTTCCGGCAGGATCGCACGCTTCGCCGCCTGCGTCTCGCCGCGGTCATCCTGGTCTCACTCGCCATCGGCACCACCGCCGGCCTCGCCTCGGCGCAGGTGCGCGCGGGGTCGCAGCGGGATTCGCTGCTCGACGCGATGCGCGCCGAGGCGGCACTGGTGTCGCTTCGCCTCGAGCTCTCGCGTGCGCAACTCGCCGAGCAGCGGCGCGGCGTGGCGGCGGGGACAACGTCGTCCGAATCGCTGACGTCCGCAGACCTCCAGGTGCGCGACATGGAATCACAGCTCGGCCGGGTGGCGCTCAGCATGGACGAGATCAAGGCAACGGCAAAGGCGCCGCGCGACGAGCTCAACGCGCCGCTGGTGAATGGCCGCGACTTCGTGAAGGAGCGCATGCAGGCGCGGGCAATGATCCTGCAGCCACGCATGCAGGCCGCCGAGGTGGTGCAGGCGGAAACAGCGCGGCGCGTACGGGCCGGGGTGCTGGGCGAAACGGCCAACCAGGAGGCCGAGCTGGCACTTGCACGCGCGACGCGGGATCTGGCAGTGCTCGCGGAGCGGCTCACGCTCAGGAAGGAGTACCTCGAAAAGGGCACGCCGGTAGAGCAGCTGATGCGCCGCCTCGAGCAGGCGGAGCTGCGTCAGGACGTGGCTGTCACGCAACGCGCACTCGAGCTGGCACGCGACCGGGCGGCGACGCTCGAGAAACGTCGCGCCGTTGGGGCGGGAGAGCAACTTGAGGTGCTGAAGGCACAGGTGGAAAGGAAGGAGCGTGAAATCGAGCTACAGCAGCTGTTGCAACGAGTCGCCAGCGTAAAAGGCCCCGAGCGCAAATGACGCTTCACTTCTTCACTGTGTAAACACGTACGTAATCCACGAGCATTGTCGCAGGGAGCACCGCATCTGAGCCCACGTCGCCATCGAATTTGCCGCCAACGGCGAGGTTGAGCACAATGAAGAATGGCTGATCGAACACCCATGGCCCGTAGCGAGCTGCATCGCGTGCGGTCATGCTGTAATGCAGCGTGTTATCAACAAAAAAGTGCACATGCGCCGCGTCCCATTCCACGGCAAAGAGGTGAAAGTCATCGGCGAAACTGGTGTGGGCGAGTGAATACGCATGCACGAACGGGGTTTCGCCGGAATAACCCGGCCCATGAATGGCGGAGCTCGTCGCGCCCGGCTTACTGCCGTGATTTTCCATGACATCGAGCTCGCCACTCCGCGGCCACGGTGTTGCCGGGTAGTTGCTGCCCAGGAGCCAGAACGCGGGCCACAGCCCTTGGCCCGCCGGCAGCTTGATCCGCGCCTCCACTCGGCCCGGAGCCACCGCGTTCACCTTGCCGAAGGTCCTGATCCGGCTCGACGTATACCGGCATGGACCGTAGTAGCAGGCGAGACCCGGCGGCGCCGGGCGCGCGGTGATGGCCAGATGGCCACGTCCATCGAGCGCGACATTTTCCCGTGACGCGGTATAGAACTCCTTTTCTGCGTTGCCCCATCCGCAGATGCCGGCGTCGCAGCCGTCGCGGAGGGTGTAACTCCAACTGGCAGTGTCGGGGGCGGTGCCGGCGTCGCCGTTGAATTCGTCGCGCCACACCAGTGTCCACCGCGTTGGTGCAACCACGCTTGTATGACCACGTGCGCACGACACGATGGCGGCACCGAGTGCGACGCATAACAACGGGCGGATGGTCATGGCATATCAGGATCTGGAGTACGTGAAGCCCGCCAGCCACACCACACGGGGAGACGTCCTCCGCATGGCCAACCCCGGAGTGCTCGGAGTGCATGTCGAGCCTCGCTTGCGTAACAGCCGCTAGCGGCAATGCTGTTCAGTTAGCTGTCTTCCCGCAGGACACGAGCGAAGCGAACGAGTGTCGGGACGTACTTTCCGCACCCCGAACTCCTCAGGACGGGACAGCAGTTCCCGACAGCCGCTTCGCTCCTGCGGGATGACAGCCTAAAGTATTGCCGCTAGCTGATCGTCCGTGCCCACGGGATGATGTCCAGCCGCTCGAACGGAATGTCCTGTCCGGTGTTCTCGCAGATGCCGTACGTGTCCGGGCTGGTGATCAGCCGCTCCAGGGCCGCGTCAATCTGGGCAAGCTCCTCCGAGATGCGCGTTGCGTTGGACCGGTCGAGCTCCGCATCCATCGTGCTGCTCCCCAGGTCCGCGATGTGAAGCGGAAGCTTGGACAGATCGCCGGACTGGTCCTGGTCGCTTCCCTCCGTTCCGTCTCCGGTCACGGTGTTCAACAGCATGGCGGTGCGGGCGCGCTCTTCCTGCAGCCGCTTCTCGAGATGTGTGCGTTGCGCTTTCGTCAATGACATGGGGTTCCCTGGTTGGTCCGGATTGTCCGGTCACCCAATGCACGATTCGCGCGCGTGCATCGCACGCTGCCCGGCGGCGCTACCCTCTTGTCAAAGCCATCATGCCTCGACGGCGCGTCGCGGTATTTCCTGTAACGTCCGGCACGCTGGCCAATATGAAACAGCCGGGGAAGCACAGACTACGCCGCGGCGGCGGCAAGCTCACCATCCGGGGCGTTGACGTGGTCCGCATACTTGGGTGGTGTTCGGCACATCCACCAGGTGATCACTCGCCCGTGTCGCCCTGAGCGCAGCGAAGGACCTGTTTTTCCCAAGCAAACCTTTTCCACCCTTGGCGCATCTAATGGAGAGTCCGGCTTCCACTAGATACGCATAGGAAGCGTCCGCCGCCTTTATCCCCAGGAGGGTGATCGTGTTCGCCAAGGATTCCGGTTTGCTGCAGGGTACGCTCGAGCTGCTCGTTCTCAAGACCCTCTCCTGGGGGCCGATGCACGGATATGGCATCGCGAGTTGGGTCGAGAGCGCCACCAGCGACGTCCTGCAGATCGAGGAAGGCTCGCTCTACCCGGCGCTCTATCGCATGACGCGCAAAGGCTGGATTCGCGGCGAGTGGGGGCTGTCGGCCAACAACCGCCGCGCCAAGTACTACCACCTTACGGCAAAGGGCCGCAGGCAGTTCCAGGAGCAGACCACGGGATGGCAACGGCTTGCCAAGGCCGTGAGCGCAGCCATTGGTAGCACGCAGGCGCCGAGCTGGGCCCGATGACCATGCGCAACGATGAAAGCAGTGGCCACGGTGCCCGCCCCTTTCCAACGAAGCCCGAATCCGAGGTGGACGACGAGTTGGCCTTCCACGTCGAGGAGCGCGTGCGTGAATACATCGCTCGTGGCATGACGCCGGAGGCCGCGCGCACGGCAGCCAGGGAGCGCTTCGGCAACGTCGGCGACGTCCGCCGCGAGTGCGCACAACTTCTCACCGAAGATCGTCGCGCCGAGGCACGCCGAAATCTGCTGGATGACCTGGGGCAGGATCTGCGCTTCGCCCTACGTTCCGCAGTGCGCGCGCCGATGTTCACAGTACTCGCGGTCGTCACGCTTGCGTTGGGCATCGGCGCAAATGCTGCCGTCTTCGGTGTGGTGAAGTCAGTGCTGTTGAACTCATTGCAGTATGGCGACCCGGATCGGCTCGTCCGCATCTACTCGCCGTTCAAGAACGGCGCGATGGCGCATGGCGCGTTGAGCGCGGGCACGGTGAGCGACATCAACGAGCGGCAGCGATCGTTCTCGAGCCTCGGCGCCTTCACGTCACCGCGCGATGTCATTTACATGGGCGACGATGGTCCGCGTGTGATGAAGATGATCTATGCGCAGCCTGCCTTCTTTCGCACACTCGGGGTTTCACCTGTGCGCGGGCCTGGCTTTACGGAAGAAGATGCAGTCCACGATACCGCTTACGTCGTGCTGCTTCCCCATGCCACGTGGCAGCGTCTGTTCGCTGGCGACTCCAGCGTAATTGGCCGGCGCATTCAGGTGAATGGTATTGCGCGCACCGTCGTGGGCGTGCTGCCGCGCAGCTTTACACCGCTCGGTGAAGAGGCCGACTTCTACTTTCCGCTTGGCTTCGCCGCGCCGCTGCGAGATCCAATCGGGGCGCGCGGCTCGCACTCGTATGGGCTCGTGGGGCGGCTCAAGGCGGGCGTGTCTGCAGACGCTGCGCAGCGCGAGCTCACGGCCATCGCGGCAGAGCTCGAGCGCCTCTATGCGAAGGACAATCTCGGCATCGGTCTCTCTGCGACTCCGCTTCGTGACGCGCTCGTTGGCGACACGCGCGGACCGCTGCTCGTATTGCTCGCGAGCGCCGCGCTGGTGTTGCTGATCACGTGCGCGAATCTCGCCGGCGCGCTGTTGTCGCGGACGATCTCGCGGCGCAAGGAATTCGCCGTGCGGGTGGCGCTGGGCGCCGGACGCGGGCGACTCGTGCGACAACTCCTTACGGAGAGCGTGTTGCTTGCCCTGGCAGGCGGTATGGCGGGGTTGTTGCTCGCCACGGTTGGGCTCCGCATGCTTCGGGGACTCGCGATCTCGGCGCTGCCGCCATATGCCGACCTTTCGCTCGATGGCGGAGCGGTGGCGGTGACCTTCGCGCTGGCACTCGCCACGGGGCTCGCCTTCGGTGTCGCCCCCGCGTTGTCCGTGGGTCGCGCGGACCCGCAGGGCACATTGCGTGACGAGACACGCGGCACCAGCGAAAGCCGGCGCTCGCGAAACATGCGAGGCATGCTCGTGGCGGGACAGATCGCGCTCTGCGTGAGCCTGCTCGCCGCAGCAGGCTTGCTCGCCCGCAGCCTGTGGGCAATGACGAGTGCACCTGCCGGCTTCATGGCAGATGGATTGCTTACAGTCACCGTTCCATTGCCCAATTCGCAGTATGGCACGGTGGAATCACGCGTCCTCATTCATGATCAATTGAGCGAACGGCTGCGCACCATTCCAGGCGTGAGCGGCGTGGCCATCGTAAGCGCGCTTCCCACAACGGTGTCGAACAGCAACGGGCTCTTCATCCAGGACAAGCCGTGGGGCGCCGATGAGCCGGTGCCATTCGTACTTACCGTGCGTGCCTCCGACGACTACTTCGCGACAATGGGTATCCCCCTCAAACAGGGACGCACTTTTACCACGGCGGATCGCGTGGGCGCGCCCGTCGTGATGGTGATCAACGAGGCGATGGCGAAAAAATACTGGCCCGCTGGCGGTGCGGTTGGCGCGCGCATTCACATCGGCCCCCCGGACCCAACGGAACCATGGATCGAAGTGATCGGCGTGGTGGGCGACGTGCGCAATGATCCCGCGAGCCTGCGTCCGGAGCCGATGATGTACCCCTCGCTCCGGCAGTCACCATTTGGCGACACGTACGTGCTTCGCACCGCGGGCGACCCGCTCGCGTTGACGGGCTCCGTGCGCAGCGCACTCGCCGCGGTAGACCCTACCCTGCCAATGCACAAGCTCAGCACCGTTCGTACGGTGCTCGACAACGGACTGGCCGCACGTCGCCTGCCGGTGGTGTTGATGACGGCCTTTGGTGCGCTCGCATTGCTGCTCGCCTCGGTGGGTGTGTACGCGATGTTTGCCAGCATGGCCGCGGCCCGCGAGCGCGAGTTCGGCGTCCGTGTCGCACTCGGCTCCAGCCGTGGGGCCATTGCCGGCCTGGTGCTGCGCCAGGGCGGCGTGTGGATGGTGGCGGGTCTGATTGTGGGGAGTGTCGGCATCGCGCTGGCGGGCCGCCTGGTGCAGAGCATGCTGTATGGCGTTGCGCCGTTCGACGTGCTGACGCTGAGTGGAGCGGTCGTCACGCTGTTCGTGTGTGCCATGGTGGCGTTGCTGGTGCCGGTCCGTCGGGCCATGCAGGTGGACCCCATTACGGTACTCCGTTGAGGTACTTCCAACATCATCGAGCCGGTCTGGCCATGCGTTCCGCAACCAGTCTCCCGACATGAGCGTTCGCTCATGCGGGATGACAGATACGAGATGGGATGTACCACAGCGGCGATGTCATCCCGCACGAACGCAGCGAGTGTCGGGAGATACTGTACCCGTCTTAGGGGCCGGTCTTGCCACAGGTTCCGCAACCAATCTCCCGACATGAGCGTCGCTCATGTCGGGAGATACCGCCCCACCCACCTACTCGGCCCGCATCGCAATGACCGGATCTACCCGCGTCGCGCGAACAGCCGGCAATGCACTGGATAGCAACGCCGCCACACCCAGCACACCCACCGCCGAGAGAAGCGGCGCCGGATCAGACGGCGATATCCCATACAGCAGCGACCGCAAGAATCCGGCACCGGCCATCGAGATGGCCGCGCCAACGACGAGTCCCGGCACAATGGCGCGCATCGCCGACCGGAGGATGAGCAGGTGCACCGCCACCGGCCTCGCACCAAGAGCCAGTCGCACCCCGATCTCACGGGTGCGTTGCGCGACGGCGTACGCCACCACCGCATAGATGCCCACAACGGCCATCACCAACGCGACGAGCGCGAACGCCCCGAGCACCACCATGGGAAACGTGCGTGCGGCCGAGGCGCGCGCGACACGCGCCGGCATCGCCTCGATCGACAACGGCACCTGCTTGTCGATCGAGGCAACGTCCTGCCGCACGAGCGATGCGAGCGCCGGCGCGCTCAGCGACGACCGCACCACATAGGACACGTTTCGTGTCCGATATGCGGGCCGGCTGCGATGATCGAACCAGTACGTGTTTTCGAACGGCGCGGTAGGGGAGCTGCTGCGTACGTCGCCCACCACGCCAATCACGGTATACCACGGCTCCGTTCCCCCATCCATGCCCGACACACGAAGACGTTTGCCGATGGGATCCTGCCCGGGCCACTCGGAGCGTGCGAGCGTTTCCCCCACGATCACCGCCGGAGCCGATTCAACGGCGGCGCCCGTCCGGAACGCACGACCCTTGAGCACCGGTATTTTCATGGCGGAGAAGTAATCGCCACCCATCACGCGATAGACCGCATAGGCATTCGACCCACGCTCGTTGAGCGGCTTGCCCTCGACCACCAGCGACCCACTCGGATTTCCGCCGGAGAGCGGCAGCACGTTCGTGAAGCCCACGGACGTTACACCAGGCCGCGTGCGTAGCCGTTCGAGCAGCCGTTCATGAAAGGCCGGAATGGTAGCACCCGTACCCTCGTAGCTCGACTCCGGCAGGTTTACGCGGACCGTAGTGACACTGTCGGCAGAAAATCCGAGCTCATTCTGCATTGCCCGTGTAAACGACTTGATGAGCAGCGCTGAGCCAGAAAGCAGAACCACCGCCAGTGCCACTTCCGTGGCCACGAGCACGTTCCAGACATGCATGCTCCGTGATCCAGCCGTCCCGCGGCCCTGCCGCAGTGTCAGGGACTGCGTGCTGCCGGAGAGCCGAAGCGCCGGAAACAGCCCGAACACCAGCGTGGTGAGCGCCGCGCTGCACGCGGCAAAGCCAAGGGCCCACGCGTCGACATGGACATCCGCGAGACGCAGTGACTGTGGAGCGAACAGCCGCAGCACGCGTAACAACGCCGCCGCTACGAACAGGCCGGCAACACAGCCGGCAACCGCGAGCAGCGCACTCTCCGTGAGGAGTTGCCGAATGAGCCGCGTCCGCGTTGCGCCCAGTGCGAGGCGCACATTGAACTCCGTGGCGCGCGCTGTGCCGCGGGCCAGCATGGCGCTGGCGAGATTCACGCAGGCCGCAAAGAGCACGAGTCCCGACGCACCCAGCAACAGGTACAGGGGCGTGCGGAACGAGCCCGACAGCGACTCCTTGAGCGACACCACCTGTGCACCGGTCGCGTCGAAATCAGGCGCGTACACAGGCTTCAAACGCTCGAGAATACTTCCCAGCTCGCGCTCCGCCGCCGCCGGTGTCACATTCGGCGCGAGGCGGCCGATGACATCCCAGTTGTGCGCCGTGCGCGACGTGCCCTGCGCATTGAGCTCGAGCGCCGTCCAGATGCGGCTGTCCACGGGAAAGTCGAAGCCGTCAGGCAGCACACCCACGACCGCATAGTCCCGGTCCATCCGGATGTGCACGGCGTCGAGCGCTGCCGGTGCGCCGAGCTGATCGCGCCAGTAGGCGTAACTGACGACGGCCGCGGCCGGCGCGCCCACCCGATGCTCCTCGGCAAGGAGCAGACGCCCCTTGAACGGCTTGATGGGGAAGACCTTGAAGAACCCCGCCGACACAGGACTCGCATTCACGCGCGACGCCGCGCTCGCGCTCACCACCGTGGCCGGAGAGGACGCGTAAGCCGCCATGCCGGTAAAGGAACGCGACTGCGCTTCCAGGTCCAGGAAGTTAGCCCAGGGAATGCTGCCCCACCCACCCTTGGCGTGCCGCTCGTTGAGCACCACGAGCCGGTCTGCGCCCGGCAAGGGCAGTGGCTGCAGCAGTACATGGTTCACGATGGAGAACACCGCGCTGTTCGCGCCGATGCCCAGGGTGAGCATGAGGATCGCCGCGAATGTGAAGACGGGATTCTTCCGCAGCACTCTCCAGCCCACCACGATGTCCTGCCGCAGTGCGCCCATGCGGTCCGCCCGCAGTCGCGTACTCCGCCTCCGCGATTCAATCGTTTTGCACTCGGCCTCGAATGCCTCGCGATTCCCGAACGAAGCGCTCGCTTCAGCCATGGCCCGCTCGGGCGACATGCCCCGCGCTTCCAGCTCACGGGCACGCTCGTAAAGGTGGAACTCGAGCTCGCGGCGCACGTCGTCGTCGACCGGCCGGCCGCCCGACAGAGGCAACTCCTCGTCTGAGTGTCTCATGCGAGGGCTCCGTCGGGTGTTGCCCGCAGCACCCGTGCGAACGCCGCTACGTACCGCTCCCACGCGGCAACTTCATTAAGCGCACCTCGACGGCCTGATTCCGTGAGGGTGTAGACCCGCGCCTCCCGGCCAGTCTCCGTCGTTCGCCATTCGGCGTCGATCCAGCCCCGCTCCTCCAGACGTCTCAGCGCCGGGTAGAGCGCGCCTTCCTCGATCTTGAGGTCGTCCAGCGACGTCGTCGCGATGAATCGCGAAATGGCGTAGCCGTGGGCAGGGCCCCACGAGAGCGTCTTGAGGATGAGGACGTCGAAGGTGCCTTTGAGCAGGCGGAGCCGGGTGTCGGTCATTGGGCTGTCTCAGGGGTAGAAGGTGAGGCCTACCCATAAGACAGTTATGTATCACCAATGGTTTGACTTCTGGCCAGTCAGGGAGAACGGCACCAATTCGCCGCCGCCCCGGTCACCAGTTCCGCACGCTGTCTCCCGACACGCGCGGAGCGCGTGCGGGATGACAGGACCGCGCGGAGGGGCGTGAGGGGGTGACAGCAGCCGCCACCTACCAGATCTTCACCCGCTCCGCCGGCGCCTTGTACATCTTGTCGCCCGGCTTCACGCCAAACGTGTTGAGAAACGCATCGTTGTTCACCAGCGGCACGAACGCCCGGTACTGGCCCGGCGAGTGCGGATTGGTGAGCAGCTGGTTCCGGAGCGCCTCGTCACGCTGCTTCGTGCGCCAGATCTGCGCAAAGCCCATGAAGAACCGCTGGTCGCCCGTGAGGCCGTCGATGACGGGCGGCTCCTTGCCATTCAACGAGATCTTCCAGGCCCGGTACGCCTGTGCGAGCCCACTCAGGTCGCCGATGTTCTCGCCCATCGTGAGCTTGCCGTTGATGTGAAGGTCGTCAATCGGGTTGATCGCATCGTACTGCGCGCCAAGCTTCGTGGTGCGGGCGTCGAAGGACTTGGCGTCGTCGGCGGACCACCAGTCGCGCAGGTTGCCCTCGCCGTCACTCTTGCGGCCCTGGTCGTCGAAGCCGTGCCCGATTTCATGGCCGATGACAGCGCCAATGCCACCGTAGTTCGCGGCGTCGTCGGCGTAGACGTCAAAGAACGGCGGCTGGAGAATCGCGGCCGGAAAGACGATCTCGTTGTTGCTCGGGTTGTAGTACGCGTTCACCGTCTGCGCCGTCATGCCCCAGCGCGACCGATCCACCGGCTTGCCGAGCTGCGAGATCTGCTCGTCGTATTGCGCCGCGCGGGCGCGCTTGGTGTTGCCAACGAGGTCGCCGCGCGTGATCTCGATCTTCTGGTAGTCGCGCGGCTTGTCGGGGTAGCCGATCTTCACCGTGAAATGGGCGAGCTTTTCCTTCGCGGCCTTCTTGGTCGCGGGGCTCATCCAATCCAGGCTGTCGATGCCCACCGCGTACGCGGTACGGAGGTTGGCGACGAGCTTGTCCATCCGCTCCTTCGCCTCGGGCTTGAAGTACTTCTCCACGTACAGCTTGCCGGTGGCGTCGCCCAGGATGCCTTCGGTGGTGCCGACGGCACGCTTCCACCGTGGAGCGAGCTCCTGCTGGCCGCTCAGGGTCTTGCCGCGAAAGTCGAACTTGGCGTTCACGAAGGCCGTGGGGAGCAGGTCGGCCGAAGCGTCGAGCACCTTCGCCGCCAGGTACTCGCGCCATGTGGAGGCGGGCGTCGCCTTGATGATCGTGTCCACGGCCGCGAGGTAATCGGGCTGGCGGACGATGACATCCGTGGCCTTGGTCAGCTTCGCCGTGGCGAGGTAGGACTTCCAGTCATAGTTCGGGGTGAGCGCGGCGAGCTGCGCCACGGTCATCCTGTTGTATGTCGCATTGCGGTCTCGGCTCTTGACGCGGTCCCACTGCTTGGCGGCAATGGCTGTCTCGAGCGCGAGCACACGCTTGGCCGCGCCTGCAGGATCGGGCTGTTTGGCAAGCGTGAACATCTTGGTGAGATAGTCGACGTACGCCGCACGCGTCGCCGCCATTTTCGGGTCATCCTTCAGGTAGTAGTCGCGATCGGGAAGCCCCAGTCCCGACTGGCTCACCTGGACGATGTTGACTGAGCTGGCCTTGGGGTCCTGTCCAACGCCAACGCCAATGGGGCTCTGGATGCCGAGCCGGGCGAAATGGGCGAAGGTCGTGGGGAGCTGGGTGGATGACTTGAGCGCGGCAATGGACTTCATCTCGCCGGCGAGCGGGGCGAGACCGAGCTTTTCCACGTGCGCGGAATCCATGAAGCTCGCGTAAAGATCGCCAATCTTCTTGCGCTCGGCCTCCGTGGGTCCATTGGCGGAGTGCAGCGTGGTGGACGCGCGGGAATCAGCGCTGGGCTTGATGGGGTGCGCGGCGTCCTCGAACAGGCCGTGCATGGCATCGCGGCTGCGATCGGACAGCTCGTTGAATGCGCCGGCGCCGGTGGCGTCGCTCTTGATTTCCGTCTTCTTGAGCCATCCGCCGTTGACGAACCGGAAGAAATCGTCTTGCGGCCGGATGGAGCGGTCGAAATTGGTGGTATCGATGCCGCTCGTGAGCTTCTGAGCGTGCGCGGACGTCGTGCTGACGACGACGAGGGCAGCGGCCGTTGCGAGGCGGCGTGCCGTGGAGTGCGAAAGTTGCTTCATGTGTATGTCCTGCGGGTGAGGATGATGTCCAGCATGAATAATGTGTGATTTTCCCCAGCGGCGCGACTAGTCGCATTGGGGGGGGCCGGATTTCGTCGTCCTTGAGCACAGCGAAGGCCTGCCTTCATTGACGCTGCGCTCAGGGCGACGGCAACCTTGTGCTACACCCCGTGCTACACCCCCGGTCCCCCGGCGGGTCGTACCAGACGCGGCTGCCAACGAGAACCGCCTGGTACGACCTGTCACGCTCCGCGGCGGGCAGCCAGTCTGCGGCCGAGCTCGAGTCGCTCGCTGTCGGAATGCGCCTCTTTGGCATGTGCTCTCCATACCACGGAGAGCACCAGCATGGCGCTGACTGCTCCCATGCTACGGACGCGATGCCTTTTCGTAGAGCAGCTTGCTCTGGAAGCGCTGCGATTCGCTGATGCGCTCGACCTCCACGGACATGGCGTCCACGCTCTGCTGCAGCTGCAGGAGTTGCTGCTGGAGCAGCTGTGCGTTCGTGCCCGCAGCGCCCATCATGTCACGCTCCGCACGTTTCTCGATGCGCCGCGCGAACATGCGCGCAAAGGGACCCACAATCACGATCACGGCGAGCATCCCCATGAGGCCGAATGCCGTCTGCTGCGCGCGGTGCGCCATCATCAGCATCTGCGGCGGCAGCTCCGTGGTGGTGTAAACGGTGCGATCGCCATCCTCCTCCACGATGAGGCGGCCGCCGCCACGGGGAACGGGCGCATAGACCCTTGCGGGCATCTGGCCAGTGGCTGCGTTCGTGCCAGCGTCGGCCTGCGGACGTGCCTGGACGCGAGCCGGGGACGGTTGGGCTGCTGCGGTGGTGGGCTGGGTCATCGGCGGTCCGGATTTGGAGGAGCACTTCGTGTCTCTCCAGAGTACTACGGGCGAGCCCTCCGTGGAGTGTCGCCGGGCTGTCACCTGGCCAAGGTACAACCGCAAATTCATAACAATAGAAATTAATATATACCGCGGATCACGGGTCGGCAACGCCGGCTGGAGAGAGGTCGTAAAATGAACAGGTCCTTTGCTATGCGCGGGACGACAACGTCTGCTGTCCCGTACGATTTTTTGGCGGGCGGTGCCAGATTGCACTGGGCGTCCGGGTGGCGTCTCGCGCTCGCTGATTCATGACTCCTTCACGCACACGCATGCCGACTCGGCCTCATCGTCTTCGCGCTGTCACACGCGTAGCGCTCGCCGCTCTCCTGTCCACCGCGAGCGCGGCACACGCGCAACGGCAGCCGTACCGCCTCATCACGCTCGACCCGGGACACTTCCACGCGTCGCTCGTGCAGAAGTTCATGTCTGCCGACCTCGACTCCGTGGTGCACGTCTACGCGCCGGCGGGCGATGATCTCGCGCAGCACCTCGCACGCGTGGAGGCATTCAACAAGCGCGCCGACCAGCCCACGCATTGGGCCGAGGTGGTGTACTCGGGCCCCGACTACTTCAGGAAAATGCTCGCCGAGCGTGCAGGGGATGTCGTGGTCATCGCGGGGAACAATGCGCAGAAGACGGACTACATCGCACGGGCGGTCGACGCACAGCTCAACGTGCTCGGCGACAAGCCGATGGTTCGCACGCCGGAGGATCTCGTCCTGCTCCGGAAGGCATTCAGGAATGCCGCCGCCAGGCACGTGCTGCTGTACGACATCATGACGGAGCGCAACGAGATCACGAATACGCTGCAGCGTGAGCTCTCCCTGTCGAAGGCGCTGTTCGGCACGTTGCAGCGTGGCACACGGGATGACCCGGGCATCCGCATGGAGAGCGTGCACTTCCTGTCCAAGGTCGTGGCCGGTATACCACTTCGGCGCCCAGAGTGGTTCTTTGACGTGAAGCAGGAAGGCGAAGGGCTGCAGGACGTGGGCACGCACCTCGTGGACCTGGTCCAGTGGGAGGCGTTTCCGAACAGGACGCTGCACGAGTCGGACGTGGCCGTACGCAGCTCCCGGCGGTGGCCCACACCCATCACGCCCGCGCAATTCAAGCGGGTTACCGGTGCGGAGCGTTTTCCCGAATACCTCGCACCGGATGTGAAGGACGGCGTACTCCAGTACTACTGCAACGGTGAGATGTCGTACCGCATCAACGGCGTGTATGCGCGCGTGGCGGCCACGTGGGATTTCGAGGCGCCGCCGGGTTCCGGCGACACCCATCACTCCGTCCTCCGCGGCACGAAGGCAACGCTCGAGATCAGACAGGGCGCGGTGGAGAAGTACAAGCCCACGGTGTACGTCACGCGTGCGCCGTCGGTGAGTGCGGATGCGTTCGAGTCGGCACTCGCTGCGGCTGTGGCATCGTTGCAGGCGCGTTTTCCCGGTGTCGCCGCGCGCCGCGACGGCGATGCATGGGTCCTTACGGTGCCCGCCACGTACGACGTCGGGCACGAGGCCCACTTCGGGCAGGTGACGTCGAGCTTTTTGCAGTACCTCCGCGCGGGGAAACTCCCGGCGTGGGAGGTGCCGAACATGCTGGTGAAGTATTCCACGCTCACGCAGGCGTATGCGCTGAGCCACAAGTAGCGCCGCATGAGCATTCGAATCGTACAACTCGGCACGCCTCGCCAGAGGGATGAGGGCCTGCGCATCGGCACCGTTCGACGTCCGCCACGCGGCGTGCCCAGGTCGGAATTTGCGTTGCGCAATTTCTACGACGTCTGGCTGCCGATACTCGCGCCGAGCCAGCCGCTGGTGACATTGGCGCTCATGTCGACGGACGAGAAGTCGTGGCGGACCTTCGAGCGAAAGTATCGCGCCGAGATGGCCAGGCCCGACGCGCGGCGCACGGTGGACCTGCTGGCGGCGCTGTCGCACCAGACGAACTTCTCGGTGGGTTGTTATTGCGAGAACGCGGAGCGCTGCCATCGCTCCATCCTCGCGGCGCTGCTGGTGGAGTGCGGGGCGCGTCCGGGTTGAGACGCAGGTGTGTGTTGTGTCATCCCGCGAGCGCCGTGCGTGTGTCGGGAGATTCCATCACGATCTCGTGGCCAGTCTGGCGAAAAGTTCGGGGAGTATCTCCCGACAGTCGCTGCGCTCCTGCGGGATGACAGGTAATCGCTGCGCTCTTTCGGGATGACAGGTAATCGCTACGCTCTTTCGGGATGACCGGTAGCCGCTATTGTCATCCCGCACGCGCTGTGCGCGTGTCGGGAGATTCCGTAACGACCTCATGGCTCGTCGGGGCGAAAAAGCGGTGGCTGTCACGCTTTCCACGCAGAATCTTCCTATCCACGCCAGCACACCCCGGGCAACGTTTAGTGTTGATAATTCAACCGAATCGGTATGGCGGTGTCAAACATCCCACCGACAACATCGCGCTCATCCGCCCTCCCAACATGCACCTTCGATTCGCGCTGGCGCTCAGCCTCGCACTTCTCCCGATACGAGCCCACGCCCAGCAGAATGCACCGGCCGCCCCGCCGCGAAGCATGTATGCCACCCGCCGCACCACGCCAATCGCCATCGACGGCAAGCTCGACGATGCCGCATGGGCCACCGCCGAGCCCTCGACCGCTTTCACCCAGAGCTACCCGCAGCCCGGTGCGCCGGCCACGGACCAGACGCAGGTTCGCATCCTCTATGATGACGACGCACTCTACGTCGGTATCCGGCTCTTCGATACCCACCCGGACTCCATCGCCGCCGGACTCGCTCGGCGCGATGCTGATGCGTCAACCGGGATCTACACGGACTGGGTGCACCTCGTCATCGATTCCTATCACGACCGCCGTACGGCATTTCGATTCTCGACCACGCCGCGCGGTGTAAAGAAGGACGTCTACACCTTCAACGACGGCAGCGAGGACACCAACTGGGACGCGGTGTGGGACGTTGCCACGCGCGTGGACTCACTGGGATGGGTGGCCGAGTATCGCATTCCGCTCAGTCAATTGCGGTTCGGTGGCGATTCGTCGAGCGGGCGCGTGTGGGGGCTGCAGGTCCAACGCGACATCGCACGTCGCAACGAGCGTGACTCGTGGGCGCCGTGGAGACAGCAGGACGGCGCATTCGTCTCGCGCTTCGGCGACCTCGTGGGCCTCGATGGCATTCGAGTTCCACAACGGCTCGAGATCACGCCGTACGTGAGCTCGACGGTCACGCGTGCACCGGGCGACGCCGCTAACCCCTTCTACGACCACACGAGCACCACGCCCAAAGTCGGGGGCGACCTGAAATACGGATTGCCTGGCGGGCTCACGCTCAGCGCCACCGTAAATCCTGACTTCGGCCAGGTGGAAGTGGATCCCGCCGTCGTGAACCTGAGCGCGTTCGAGACGTCGTTTCCCGAGAAACGTCCATTCTTCCTCGAGGGATCCGACGTCTTCAGCTTCGGGCAGGTCGTGCGCCAGAACGACTATGGCAGTAACACCTTTCTCTATTCGCGCCGCATTGGACGCCAGCCACAGCTTGGCGTCCCCGGAGGAACGCTCTTCGCCGACGTTCCATCGCAGACGACCATTGCCGGCGCCGCAAAAGTCACGGGCAAGGCCGGCCCGTGGACCGTGGGTCTCCTGGACGCCGTCACCACCGAGCAGCGCGCGCAGGTTCTGACCACGGCCGGAACGCAATACAACCGCCCCGTGGAGCCGCTCAGCAACTACTTCGCGGGCCGCGTGAAGCGCGACTTCCGCGGTGGAGCGACCACCGTGGGGGCAATGCTCGAGCGGACGTCACGCGCCGTGAGTGATACCATCTTTGCCCCATTCCTTCGCTCCAACGCGACCTTCGGCGGCGTCGACTTCGAGCATGACATGGCCAAGCGCACGTGGATCGCGAGCGGATTTCTTGCGGGCAGCGCGGTGCAGGGAAGCCAGCGCGCCATCGCCGCAACGCAGCGCGTGAGCAACCACTACTTCCAACGGCCCGACGCTGCGGATCTTGGTCTCAGGTACGACACGACACGGACGTCCCTCAAGGGATACATCGGTGAAGTGGCGCTGCAGAAGCAGGGTACAAACTTCGGCTCTGTGGCCATCAAGACCAGCAGCCCCGGTCTCGAGCTCAACGACCTCGGCTTCCAGAGCGCGACGGGCTACACGGCGATTTCCACACTCATGGGCCATCAGGACTTCACCGCCGGCGCGCATCTTCGCAACTGGAATGCCTATGTCTTCGAGAACGACGCCTACAACCATGGCGGCAAGGGCATCTTCCATGGGTATGCGGGCCGATTGAACGGGACATTCCTCAATCTGTGGAGCGCGAGTCTCGGCGTGACGTATACGGCGGATGCATTCGACGACCAGCTGCTGCGCGGCGGGCCGGAAGGCAAGCAGCCGGCGCTGTGGCAGTACAATGGGAGCCTCAACACCGATGCTCGTCGCCGTGCGGTGCTTGGAGCGAACGGTACCTACGTGCACGATCGCATTGGTGGCGAGTACGCACAAACCAGTGTCTCGCTCGACATCCGGCCAAGCTCCAACGTGCGCTTCAACCTTTCGCCCACGTGGACGCGCCTGTTCGACCGGGAGCAGCTCGTTCGCACCGCCGTCGATCCACTCGCGACTAGCACCTACGGTCGTCGTTACGTGCTTGGTACTCTTACGCAGACCACACTCTCGCTCGACACGCGCATGGACGTGACCATTTCGCCCACGTTGAGCTTCGTGATGTACGTGCAGCCGTTTACGTCGGCGGGAAGCTACAATGATTACAAGGAGCTCGTGACGCCGGGCACGTATTCGTTCGCGCGCTACGGCTCGGAGCGTGGAACGATCTCCTACAACACGGCGACGTCGGCGTACACCGTCGACCCTGACGGCAGCGGCGCGGCGCCGTCGTTCACCATTGCACAGCCCAACTTCAACGTGCGTTCATTGCGCGGCAATGCCGTGGCACGGTGGGATTACCGGCCGGGCTCCTCGCTGTACTTCGTGTGGCAGCAGCAGCGGAGCGACTTTGCGCCCGTCGGCGACTTCGATGGGCGGCGGGATGTGGGCGCGATTTTCCGGACGGTGCCCACGAATGTATTTCTGGTGAAGGCCACGTACTGGATCGGGAAGTAGCGTGGCGTGCATGATGCGCACGGACGTCGGCAGGGGTGTCTGCTGCGCAGCCTCGGCCGCATGAGTCGTTGACGAGCCGGCGAGTATTGTCCTCGTCAGGAAAATGACGAGTATTGCGCCAACGACGCATCAGTGAGGTACCGTGGCAGGACCCATTGCGTGCCCGCTCTGTGGACGGACGCAGCATCACGCCAATGCTCGCTGCCTTGGCTGCGGAGAGCCGCTCGCCTCCAACACGGCAAAGCCCCGGCTCAGCAACGCGGCCCGTCGCGCACTCGCCATCGGCTTCGCGCTCGCCGTCGTACTGACGCTCATCCCGTTCACCCGCATCCTCTTCTTCCCACTCATTACCATCGTCCACGAGCTCGGCCACGCTGCCACGGCGTGGATGTTCGGCTACCCGGCCATTCCCGCGTTCGATTTTGGCGAGGGCGGCGGCATGACCATGACGCGGGATCGTGTGCCGTTGCTCCTGCTCATTCCCTATGGTCTCCTGGCGGCAGCGCTCTGGAAAGCGCGCCATGATGTGCCAACGGTCATCGCGCTGCTCGTCGTCGCCGCAGTCTATTCACGACTGGCGTTCACGAATTCCCACAACGCACTCATCCTGGCCATGGGCCATGGTGCGGAGCTGCTCATGGCGCTCGTCTTCCTGCACCGCGCCATGGCAGGCACGACACTCCTTCAGGCCGACGAACGGCCCGCGTACGCGATGTGTGCATTCCTGATCCTCATCCACGACGTGCAGTTCGCCTGGACCATTTCCCGGAGTACCGAGGCACAGGCCGCTTACGCGGAGGGAAAGTCATCGGTGGAAAATGACTGGATCGTGCTGGCGGCCGATCACGTGAACATTTCGGTGCCGGGCATCGCCAGGATCTTTCTCCTGGCGTGTCTGGCTGGCCCGGTAATTCCGTGGCTGCTCTATCGCCACGAAAGTACAATGGCCGAATGGTGGATGCGCGTCACCGCGGGCGTGGAAGAGCCGTGAGCTCAGGTCTTCGCAGGACTGGGACAGGCACCGCACGGCCAGTAAGTTGCCAGATGGAAGGTACCGAGGCTGCCACACATTGTGCGGTCTGTTACCGGCACGCTCACAGTTGCGGAGCATTCCTCAACACGCAGAGCCATGAAGACTCGATTTCGGTTCCAGGCTGTCCTTGCTTCGATGCTTGTCCTGCTCATCATCACGACGCACTCGGCGGCAGCGCAAACTCCTGATTCGGCGTTCGCGGTGAGCCGGGCCGGAGCGAGCCTCTTTCGGGTCAATGTCGACGGCGGCGTCACCATGGGTGGCGCCTGGGATGGCGGGTCGTTCTCAGGCGGCATCCCGGCCGAAGGTGCCGGCACACGGTTGATGTGGTATCCGCAAAAGGGCGCGGCACGCGCCGGCTACGTTAGCGGGACGCAATGGGACGACGCGAACATCGGCTACTTCTCGTTCGCCGCCGGAGAAAACGTCCGCGCGAGCGGTGACAACGCCACGGCATTCGGGTTGCGAACCACGGCGGCCCAGGTCTCCAGCTTCGCGGCGGGTGAAGACAACACCGCAAGCGGCGCCGCGTCGGTCGCCCTCGGGTACCACGCACATACGAATGCCCGCCAGGGCTCGTTCGTGTTCAGCGACCGGTCATCCGTCGATACCCTTCGCGCCGGCGTGAACCACTCAGCGAATTGGCGAACGAGTGGAGGCTTCCGAATATTCACGAGTAGTAACCTGTCCACTGGCGTGACGCTCCAGTCCGGCACCTCCGTGAGTAATTGGGGGCAATCCGGTGCCGTGATCAGTACGAGTACCGGCGCGTACCTTTCCACGGGTGGCGTCTGGACGAATGCTTCGGATGTCAACCGAAAACATCTCTTCGCACCCGTAGACGGCGAGGATGTGCTGCAGAAGCTGCGTGCGTTGCCCATTACGAGCTGGAGCTATCGCACGGACAATGAATCGGTTCGGCATGTTGGCCCCACGGCGCAGGACTTCCGCGCAGCATTCGGCCTCGGGCAGGATAGTGTCTCCATCGGTACGATCGACGCGGACGGCGTTTCCCTCATCGGCGTCAAGGCGCTGGAAAAGCGCACGGCAGATCAGCAGGCGCGCATTGAAACGCTCGAGCGCGACAATGCCGCGTTGCGCGAACGGCTGGATCGTCTGGAAAAGGCGCTGACTTCAAAACCTTGACGCTTCATGGCAGCATGGGTCAGCGCCCCGGCGTCTGACCCATTCCGCGGACGATCAGCATCGCCCCCCAGCGAAACATTTCGTCGCGTCCGCGAACCCTCCCGTCGAACACCTGCCTGATCCCATCTGCCGTCCGCGGCCACCGCTCCGCGTCGATGGCCGGCAGCACCGCACGACGCTTTTCCTTCTCGGCCGAGCCATGGAACGGCGACGCCTGCTCGTCGAGCGCACTCCCGATGGCGAATCTGATCAAGGTCATCGTACCGCCCAGCGCAACGAGCCGGGGAAAACCCGCCGCCTCGAGAATCTCGAGCGCGCGCTCGATGAACGGCGTGATCGCGGCCGTATGCAGCAAGTAGGATCCGGCAACCACACGAGCCCCGTCCCGCCGCTGGAGCAGGGCAGATCGTACCGTCCTCGCCAGCTCCACGAGCCAGTCCTCCCACGTCTGTCCCTCCACCAGCCAGCCCAGGTGCGCGAGCCCCTCCTCGATGATGGCCTTCGACATCAGGTTGATGAGCGCCTGCTTGCTTTCGATGTACCAGTAGAGACCGGGCGCATGCATGCCCAGATGCGTGGCCAGCCGGCGAAGACTCAACCGGTCCAGCCCATCCTCGTCCAGCAGCACGAGCGCCGCCGCCACGATCTCCTTTCGGCGCGCATCGGCCGCGTCCTCGGTGCCCATACGTGTGGTCATGTTGACAGCTGAAACAATTTGACCGACATTGTCGTCAGTTTAACAGTGTTAAAGTCACGCTGAATCATGCGCTCCCCACCGCCCACACGCAACCGCAGTCCGAAATGACGAAGCCCCGGCGCATCCTTTCCATAGTGCTGGTCCTCATCATTGCCGTGGTCACCACGGCAATCATTCGCGGGCGCAACCAGCCCCTGCTGCTCATCGGCGTGGTCGATGCCAACGACATCGTCGTCACGCCTCGCGTCCAGGGGCGGCTCGACAGCCTCCTCGTCGACGAGGGAAGCGAGGTGAAGGCGGGTCAACTCGTGGCATCGCTCGAGTCCTCCGAGCTTGCAGCGCAAGCGGCGTCGGTGGCCGCGGCAACCACGGGAGCAACGGCGCAGCTGGGCGAGTCGCGCGCGAGCGCCCTCCAGCTCTCCGGCACCACGGCAGGAACATTGAGTGCAGCACAGGCCCGCGTCGCATCGGCCAAAGCCACGCTCGCGCGCGAGCACGCACAACTCACCCAAGACAGTGTCGACGCCGGGCGTGCCTCCGCGATGCTGCGCGCCGGCGCGGTCTCACCCGCCGAGGTGGAAAAGGCGAACACGGCATATCGCTCGCAGCAGTCCGTCGTTGCCGCACGACTGCAGGAAGTGAGTGCCGCCGAGGCAGACCTGGCGGGTGCGCAATCGGGAACCCATGCCGTTGCCGCCGCGCAAAGCGCCGTTGCCACCACAGCCGCACGCGTGCGTGGAGCTCGCGCCGACTCAATCGCCGCCGCAACACGACTCAACTACGCCGAGCTGCGCGCGCCGGTCTCGGGCATCGTGCAAGTCATCGCAGCTCGGCGCGGCGAGCTCGTAGGTCCAGGCTCGCCGGTCATGGTCATCGTCGATCCCGATCACATCTGGGTGCGGGTCGCAGCGCCTGAAACGGACGCAGGCGCGGTGGCCATCGGCGATTCGCTCGACGTCCGCCTTCCGAACGGCCAGTCGCTCAAGGGTCGCGTGATCAGCAAGGGCGCCGAAGGCGAATTCGCAACACAGCACGACGTCAGCTCCTCCAAGCGCGACATCCGCGCCGTCGCATTTCGCGTCGCCATTCCCAATCCGCGCCGAGTGCTCGTGCCCGGCATGACCGTGCAGGTGCTTCTGCCCACGAAACCGTGAGCGAGCCGGCCATTCGGATCGAGCACGCGGTAAAGCAGTACGGCGCGGTCACGGCGGTGAACGACGTCTCCTTTGACGTTGGCACCGGCGAGACACTGGGCCTCCTCGGCCCGAACGGCGCGGGGAAGAGTACGCTCATTCGCATGCTCACCACACTCGTACCCATCACGAGTGGCCGCATCGTGCTGCACGGCGACGACGTGACGCTCAATCCCGATCGCGCGCGACTGTCCATCGGCGTCATTCCGCAGGCGATGACGAGCGACACCGATCTTTCCATCGAGGAAAACCTCAGCATCTACGCCAAGCTGTACGGCGTATCGCGCGAGCAGCGCCGGAAAGTCATTCCCGAGCTCCTCGAGCTGGTGAATCTCGCCGATCGCCGCACGTCGCTCGTGGGTACGCTTTCAGGTGGCATGCGTCGCAGGGTCGAGATTGCGCGCGGCCTTGTGCACAGCCCGCTCATCCTCGTGCTCGACGAGCCGACCACGGGCCTCGATCCGGTCTCGCGTGTGGACGTCTGGGAGATGCTCACGCGCATCAAGCGCGAGCGGCAGCTCACCATCCTCGTGACCACGCATTACATGGACGAGGCAGACCGCCTGTGTGACCGCATCGCGATCGTGGACAAGGGACGCCTCGTGGCGCTCGATACGCCACGCGCGCTCAAGAGCTCCGTGCCCGGTGCGAGCTCGATCGAGGCACAATTCGGCGATGAGCCGGCCGATTGGGAACCGCAGCTCCGTGCTCTGGCCGGCACGCTCACCGTACAGGCACTTGGCGGCGACAGCTGGCGCATCGTCACGGACGACGCAGGCACGACCACGATGGCGCTGGCTGAGCTGGCGCTCGGTGCCAAGGTGGCGATTCGTTCACTCGCCGTCACCAGCACGTCGCTGGACGACGTGTTCGTGTATTACACCGGGCATGGCCTGAAGGACTCGCTTGCGGCCGCGGCGGCCTGACCCATGAAACGCGCGCTGCCAATCGTCGAACGCGAGCTGCGGAAGTTCATTCGCACACCGGCGCTGCTCGTCATGGTGCTGATCATGCCCGTGCTCAACCTCGTGGTGTTGGGCAACGCATTTGGCGGACGCGTGCGGCATCTCAACGTCGCCATCGTGGATGAAGACGGCGGTCCGGCCGCGCGCCGGGTGCGCGAGGCGATGCTCTCGCTGCAGATGAACGGCGACGTCGTACGATCCATTACCTATGACAACGAGCGCGATGCCGCGCGCGACGTGCGCGACGGTGTGGTGCAAGGCGCCGTGATCCTGCCCCCGGGGTTTTCGCGCCGAGTGTATACGGGAGAACAACCGCGCGCCGGCCTGCTGCTCGACAACACGGATGCGGTGGTCGCAGGCACATTGCAGGGCGTGCTCAACGGCGCCGTACAGCAGGCGGCGCGCAGTGCGCCAACCACGCGCTACATCAGGGCGGTTGGCCTCGATCCGGTGGAGCTCTTTCCATTCGTCCCGTACATGCGGTACATGCTGCCGGGCGTCATCAGCCTGGGCATGTTCATGACGGTGATGATCGGCGGCGGCATGTCCTATCTCGACGACAAGCAGCGCGGCGTGCACGAAGGCTACCTCGTCACGCCAATTACCAAGTTCGAGCTCGTGCTCGGCCAGAATCTCGCCGGCACCATCAAGGCCACCATCAGCGGTATCATGGTCACCGTGCTCGGTGCGCTCGTGGCCGGCGTGTACGACATCTTCCAGCCCATGCGCTTTCTCGCGTTGATCCTGCTCGTGATCTTCGTGTCGTTCGCGTTCATGTCGATGATGTCGTGCCTCGTGGCGCGCATGAACAACCCCATGCTGCCGCGCGCGCTGTTCGGCATCCTCAACACGCTGCTCTACTTTCCAAGTGGCGCGATCTATCCCACGCAGTCGCTGCCCACGTGGCTGCGGTGGATCACGTATGTGGATCCCTTCACCTATGCGGTGCATGGCCTGCGCGTCCTCTTGCTCAAGGGCGCCGCGGTGCGCGTCGTCTTGCCCGACGTCTTCTTCCTTGCGTTGTTTGCGGCGGTGATGTTTGCCGGCTCTGTCAAGCTGTTTCGACGGACGCTCTAGCGCGTTTGGCAAGCCAGTTCGGAGATGTGCACGATGGTCGCGCCCAATTGAACCAATATCAATTAATATGTTACTGACTCTGCAAGAATGCCTGCCCGCCCAGCTCCGCGGCGCGGACACCACCATCACCCCAGTCGCCGCCGGTCTCTCCGGCGCGGGCGTCTACCGCGTCGACAGCAATGGCACCGTCTTTGTCCTCAAAGTGTCGGCTCAGAACGAGCCCGCCGCCGATTGGCGCCGCAAGCTCAGCGTACAGCAACGCGCCGCGGATGCCGGCCTCGCGCCTCGCATCATTCACTCGGATGAGACATGCCGCGCCATCCTGAGCGAGTTCGTGGTGGACCGGTCATTTCCCGCACTCTTTGCCAACCCGGATACGCGTGAGACCGCCCTCGTCGAGCTCGGCCAAACCATCCGTCGCGTGCATGACCTTCCAGCCGACGGAGATGCGAAGAGCCCCCGCGACGCACTTGCGGCCACCTGGTCAGCTCTCGACCCTGGCTTTCCGCTCCCGTCCTTCGTCGCGGACGCCGTACGGCACGTGCTCGGCGAGCCCCCCACGGCAAGCGGCCGAGTGCCCGTCCTCAGCCACAACGACGTCAATCCGTCAAACATTGTCTACGACGGCGAGAAGCTCCTGCTGGTCGATTGGGATACGGCCGGCGTCAACGACCCCTACTATGATCTCGCCGCCATTTCCGTTTTCCTCCGCATGGACGGCGCAACGTGCCAACGACTGCTCTCGGCATACGATGGACAATTGGTGGCCGAAGTGCCCACGGGCTTTGCGTACAATCGTCGCCTCGTGGGAGCCCTGTGCGGCGTGACCTTCATGCGGCTCGCGCGGCAGAACGGACATGCCGGCGCTACCGGCGGCGAAACGCTCGAATCGACGCCGTCACTCCTGGATGTCTACCAGAAAATGCGCGCAGGCCTGATGAGCCTCGCAACCGCGGACGGCCAGTGGATGTTCGGCCTCGCACTCATCAATGAGTCAGCGCATATACGTAGTAGTTGACCCACAGCTTGTATGCCTCGTTCGCGGGAACCATGTTGAACCCCTCGTCCGAGAACTCGATGAACTCGCCGATGTCGGCGTAGTTGTCGATGATCGCGAGCATCCGCTTCTTCGGGTCATTGTCCTCGAAGATCGCGAGATACTCCGCCGGCACGCGGCCCATCTTGCTCGGGATCTTCGAGAGATCCACCGCGAAGAACGAGTTGAAGATGGGGTGGTTGTTGGACAGCTTCACCGGCACCGACGACGGAAACGCCCGCCGCCACTGCGCCAGCAGGTTTCGGTAGTCCGGATTCGGCTCCCCTTCAATGTCGTCGAAGATGATGAAGCCGCCGCGGTCGATGTACCGCTTCAGCCCACGCAGCTCCGCCTCGTTCATCGTCCAGCCGCCGGGCTCCGAGAGATACGCGATTGGGTACTGAAAGAGCTCCGGCTTGTCGAGACGAACGATCGTGCCGCCAAGGATGGGGCCATGCTCCACGAATGGCTTCATCGTGGTGATGGAGCTCAGGATGCGCATGAAGTGGACGTCCGTGCGCGGATAGTCGTG
>JAQBPY010000379.1 GCA_028287285.1 Gemmatimonadota bacterium | reverse complement strand
CGTTGACAGGTCCGATATTCGGCTCTCGCCGGTTGCCGCTCGCACAATGCCGTAAACCACGAATACAACGGCCAGCTGCACGAGAAACACGAGCCACCGCCTGCGGCTCCATGGAGTGGCTGCAAGGAGAGGCACTGCGGCGAGCAGGAAGTACGGGCTCTCGTAGGTAAGAAGGGAAAGCAGGCCGATGAATGGCGCTGCGCGCTCGCGGCCCGTAGCCACGAAATGCGCCGCGACGAGCGTGCACGTCACGGACAGCTGAAGGATCACCGCGTGCATGGGAAGCTCGCGCGTAAGGTCCACAGGGCTCAGGATGAACGCGAGCGCGGTTGCCCAGGCGTACCACGGACCGGCAACACGATTCACGAGGCGCCATAGAAGCTCGGCATTGCAGGCAATGATGCAGGCACCTGCCACGGAGGCCGCGATGAAGCTGCCAGTTAGTCCGATGAGATATCCCACCACGCCCGGAGCAATGGCGCCGAGCGGCCGTCCCTCATACCCCGAGCCAATGCCGCGTCCGATGCGCGCGAGGGCCTGCGGCAATGAATCGTTGACGAACGGCGCAAAGAAGGACCAGTCGTCGGAATACAGACCGAACCGCCCAGCCAGTGCAAAGTGCGCAAGTGCAACTGTCGCAAGGAGGATTGGCACGCGCGTGGCCGCCGCATGCGACATGTCGCGGTTCATCCGGCAACAGTGCTTGCGGAGCCATCCACATGCAAGGTGCTTTTCCACGTCCTTGGCTCACCTTCGCGACGAATGGCATGTAGCTTTGGAGCATGGCTTCTTTTCTCATCGACGGCGAAACGATCGTCACCCCAGACCGCCTTCCGGTCCTCCCGCTGCGCGACGTGGTGGTATTTCCCTACGTGGTGATGCCACTGCTCGTGGGACGTGCCGCGTCACTCGCGGCGCTGGATGCGGCCGGCGCATCGGATCACCTGGTCCTGCTCGTTGCGCAACGCGATGCGGAAACGCAGGAGCCGGCGTCCGCCGACCTCTATCGCGTCGGTGTCATCGCCCGCGTGCGGCAGCTGTCCAAGCTTGGCACGGGCACGGTCAGGGTTCTGGTGGAAGGCATCACGCGAGCACGCGTGTCGCGTTACGTGCCCAGCACGGAATGCCTGCGGGCCGTGATCGAGCCAATGGAGGCACTGCAGCTGCCGGCCGACGGAGACTCGGAGGCGCATCTGCGCCGCGCGCTTTCGCTGTTCGAGGAATATGTGTCGGTTCACCGGCGTCTCCCGCAGGAGCTGGTCACGCTGATCCAGGGCACCGAGTCAACCACCCGGCAGGCGTTCGGCATCGCGGCGCACGTAGGAGCTCGGCTCGACCGCCGCCAGGGCCTGCTCGAGTCCGCGGATTTCCCGGCCCTGCTCCGTTCCCTGGGAGAAACACTCACGAGCGAGATCGACCTGCTCAAGCTCGAGCGAAAGATCGACGACGATGTGCGCGGCTCGTTGTTCCACAACCAGCGCGAGTTCTACCTGCAGGAACAGCTCAAGGCGATTCACCGTGAGCTGGGCGGCGAGGACGGCGACGACACCGACGAGCTGAGCGCGCAGCTGGAAGCAAAAGGACTCCCCGAGCCCGTGCTGCTGCGCGCGCGGCGCGAGCTGCGGAGGCTGCGGCGCCTGTCGTCGATGTCGCCGGAGTCGGGTGTTGCCCGTACGTATCTGGAGTGGATCGCCGCGCTGCCCTGGACGGAGCGGACGGACGACATGCTCGACGTCACGCATGCACGCCAGGTGTTGGACGAGGATCATTACGGGCTCGATGATGTAAAAGAGAGGGTACTCGATTACATCGGCGTGCTGGCGCTGGTGGAGCGCCTGGACGGACCCATTCTCTGCCTCGTGGGCCCGCCGGGCGTTGGCAAGACGTCGCTCGGACGATCCATTGCACGAGCGCTGGGTCGCAAGTTCGTGCGGATGTCGCTCGGCGGCGTGCGCGACGAGGCGGAAATTCGCGGCCACCGGCGCACGTACATCGGCGCCATGCCGGGCCGGGTCATCCAGGCCATGCGACGTGCGGAAACGGTGAACCCCGTGATTCTTCTCGACGAGATCGACAAGCTGGGCAACGACTACCGGGGCGATCCGTCGGCTGCGCTGCTCGAGGTGCTCGACCCCGAGCAGAATCGGGCGTTCAACGATCACTATCTCGAGGCGGATTACGATCTCTCCCAGGTGCTGTTCATCACGACTGCCAATTCACTCGGCACCATTCCCGAACCGTTGCGCGACCGGATGGAGATCATCCGTCTTGCCGGCTATCTGGATCAGGAGAAGTACGCGATCGCGCGGCAGTTCTTGCTGCCGCGGCAGCTGAAGCAGCACGGCATGGATCCGGCGAGCGTAACGCTGGCCCCTGATGTGCTTCCCGCGATCGTGCACGGCTACACGCGTGAGGCGGGGGTGCGCGACCTCGAGCGTCGCCTTGCGCGGCTCGCACGCAAGCTTGCGCGCGCCCGCGTGGAGCGGCGCGGCGCACTCGCACAGGCAGACGCCGAGCTGACCGACAGCGTGACGTTCGACATGCTGAACGGGATGCTCGGTGTGCCTCCCTACGACCCCGAAGCCAACGTCATCGAGGACAAGGTGGGCGTGGCCACCGGGCTCGCGTACACGAGCGTTGGCGGGGACGTGCTCGAGATCGAAGTCAGCGTGGTGCCGGGACGCGGACGTCTGCAGCTGACGGGGACGCTGGGCGACGTGATGAAGGAATCGGCGAGCGCGGCGCTGTCGTACGCACGGGCGCGCGCCAGCGCGCTCGGACTCGAGCGTGAATTCCTGAAGACGCGTGATCTGCACGTGCACATTCCGGCCGGTGCGACGCCCAAGGACGGACCGAGTGCCGGCATCGCGATCGCCTGTGCGATTGTGAGCGCACTCACCGGCATACCGTTGCGCGGCGACGTCGCGATGACCGGCGAGATCACATTGCGTGGGCGCGTCCTGGGTATTGGCGGGTTGAAGGAGAAGACGGTGGCGGCGCTCCGGAACCGGATTACGCACGTGATCCTGCCACAGGAGAATGCGCGTGACCTGGACGAATTACCGGCAGAAGTAAAGGCCGGCATTCAATTCCATCCGGTGCGCTCCATGGACGAAGTCCTGGCCATCGCGCTGGCGCGCACGATCAAGGTACGCGGTGATGACGACACCGCCACGATGGTCGCCCATTGACTCTCGACGCCGCACGCGCCGCCGGCTCGCCCAGGGATCCACTCGTCATCAAGACGCTGGAGTTCATCGGCCCCATGGCGACCGCCGAGGGCTGGCGTCCGACCAACGAGCTGCCGGAAGTGGCGTTCGCGGGCCGCTCGAACGTGGGCAAGTCGTCGCTGCTCAACCGCCTCGTGCGACGCAAGGCATTTGCGCGCGTGAGCAACACGCCGGGGCGCACGCGGGAAATCAATTTCTTCAAGGTCAACGAGCTGTTCGTGCTCGCCGACCTTCCGGGGTATGGCTACGCGAGGATTGCCAAGTCACGCAAGGTCGAATGGCAGCCATTGATCGAGGGATATCTGCGCGCGTCAACGGCGTTGCGGGGGGTGGTGCTGCTGCTCGACGTGCGGCATCATCCGTCCGAAGAAGACATGCAG
>JAQBPY010000375.1 GCA_028287285.1 Gemmatimonadota bacterium | reverse complement strand
TTCTCCGCGCAGTACATCGGCGGCGTGATCATCGATTACACGTCGTCCATGCAGGGCTCCGGCTTTACCTTCAAGAACCCGAACGCAACCGGCGGCTGCGGCTGCGGCAGTTCCTGCTCGGCATAGTACCGGCACCCACATGAATGAACAGGTAGCTGGTGCTCCCGGGGACGCAGGATCAGGACACACGGCCCGCGAGCGCTCAGCGCTTCGCGGGCCGTTGCAGGTCGGGTCCCACGGACGCGCGAACGAGCACATCCACACCCTGGTCGTCGGGGATCACGCCGACATCGCACGGCTGGTGGCGGCGCGGGTCGCCTCCATCATCAACGAGCGCGCGGCCGCGGGCGGGCGCGCCGTGCTCGGCCTCGCCACGGGCTCCACGCCCATCGGCGTGTACCGTGAGCTGATCCGCCTCCACCGGGAAGAGGGGTTGAGCTTCGCCAACGTGGTGACCTTCAATCTCGACGAGTACTACCCGATGGCGCCGGACAACATGCACTCATATCACCGGTTCATGTGGGAGAACCTGTTCGACCACGTGGACATTCCGCACGAGCAGGTGCACATCCTGCCTGGCAACGTTCCACGCGAAGAGGTGGAGGAGGTGTGCGCCCGCTACGAGGCGGAGATCGTGCGCGCCGGCGGCATCGACTTCCAGCTGCTCGGCATCGGCAAAACGGGGCACATCGGCTTCAACGAGCCCGGCTCCGGCGCCGAGAGCCGCACGCGGCTCGTGCATCTCGATGCGATCACGAGACGGGATGCGGCAGCGGATTTCTTTGGCGAGGACTTCGTTCCGCGCGAAGCGCTGACGATGGGCGTCGCGACGATTTTGGAGGCACGCGAGATCGCGCTCATCGCCACGGGTGAGCACAAGGCCGCCATCGTGAAGCGCGCCGTCGAAGGAGAGATCAACTTAGAGATCGCCGCCACGTTCCTCCAGCGGCACGCGCAGGCAACGATCTACGCCGATCATTCGGCGGGCGCGGAGCTCACGCGTATCGCCACGCCGTGGCTCGTGGATGAAGTGACGTGGACGGAGGAGCTGAAGGTGCGGGCCGTGGTGTGGCTGTCGCAGCAAACGACGCGCGCGATCCTCAAGCTCACCCAGCGCGATTACGCGGAGCACGGCATGTCGTCGCTCGTGGCGCGGGCGGGCTCGCCTGGGGCACTCAATGGCGAAGTGTTCAACGCGCTCGGTGCGAAGATCCGGGGAAAGTCGAAGCTGCCGCGCGGCAAGCGGACCATCTGCTTCTCGCCGCATCCCGACGACGACGTCATCTCCATGGGCGGCATCCTGCGCAAGTTCGTGCAGAACGAGAACGAGATGCTGGTGGCGTACATGACGAGCGGCAACATCGCCGTGTTCGATCATGACGTGCGGCGTTATGTCGACTTCCTGCGCCGGCTGGAGCAGGATCGGGGACTCGGGCGCCGCGCGCTCGACAGCATGGCTGACCGCGTCATTGCATTCCTGGACACCAAGCGTCCGGGTGACGTCGACAGCCCCGAAGTGCAGGACATCAAGCGCATCATTCGCGAGAGCGAAGCCGTTGCGGGCATCGAGGTAATGGGACTGTCGCGCGACAACGCGTGCTTCCTCAACCTGCCGTTCTACCAGACGGGCCTCGTGAAGAAAGACCCGATCGGACCGGCTGACGTGGCCATCGTGCGCGACCTGCTGAACGAGCATCGTCCCGAGATCATCTTCGTGGCGGGTGATCTCTCGGATCCGCACGGCACGCATCGCATGTGCAAGGAAGCCATCGATGCCGCGATGACGCAGATCGATTTCCCGAAGCCCGAGGTCTGGCTCTACCGCGGCGCGTGGCAGGAGTGGAGCGTTACCGACGCCACGTGGCTGGTGCCTATGTCGCAAGAAGAGCTGCGCCTCAAGATCCAGGCGATCTTCAAGCACCAGTCGCAGAAGGATTCCGCCCCGTTTCCCGGTCAGGACGACCGCGAGTTCTGGCAGCGCGTGGACGCACGCAACAAGGACACCGCCAACCTTCTCGACCGTCTGGGACTGGCCGAGTATTTCGCCATGGAGGCGTATGTCGTGGAATAGGAACGCGCGGTGACGCGATTCACCTGGATCGACTTCGCGGTGCTCGTTGCGTATCTCGCCGGCACCACAACGCTGGGCCTGTGGGTCGGCCGGTCGCAGAAGGACGCGAAGGATTACTTTGTCGCCGGCGGGGCGATTCCATGGTGGGCGGTGATGTTCTCCATCGTGGCGAGCGAGACGAGTGCGCTCACCTTCATCAGCATTCCGGGACTCTCGTACGGCGCGACGGCCGGCATGGGCGACCTCGGCTTCCTTCAGGTCGTTGCTGGCTACATCATCGGACGCTTCGTCGTGGCGAACGTCCTGCTGCCACGCTATTTCGCCGGCAACCTCGTCACCGCATACGCCCTGCTCGAGACCCGATTCGGTCTCGAGACTCGACGGTTTACATCGATCGTGTTCATGGTCACGCGCGCGCTGGCCGACTCGGTGCGCGTCTTCGCGACGGCGATTCCCGTCGCACTTATCATCAGCCCCTCAGTCACGAACAAGGCGCTCGTGATGCCGATCGCCGTGTTGTCACTCGGCCTCCTGACCGTGCTGTATACGTACAAGGGCGGCATGAAGGCCGTGGTGTGGACGGAGCTGGTACAAGCCGGCATCTACCTGAGTGGCGCTTTGGCGGCGATCATCATCCTTGGTCATCTCGTGCCCGGTGGGTGGTCGTCCATCTGGAGCGCGGCGTCCGCAGCCGGCAAGACGAAGGCAATTGATTTCCACTGGACGACGAGCAACCCGCACACGGTGTGGGCCGGTCTCATTGGCGGTGCGTTTCTCGCCATGGCGTCGCACGGAACGGATCAACTCATCGTCCAGCGCCTGATGTCATCGCGGTCGCTGAAGGATGCCCAGCGCGCAATCATCGGGTCCGGGTTTGTCGTCTTCGTCCAGTTCTTCCTCTTCCTCACGATCGGCCTCGGGCTCTGGGCATTCTATCGAGCGCGCGTCTTTCCCACGACGGACCTGATCTTCCCCACGTTCATCCTGGAGCAGATGCCCACTGGACTCGTGGGATTGATCGTCGCCGCGATCGTCGCCGCCACGATGAGTACACACTCGGGCGCGATCAACTCGCTCGCCGGTGCCACGACCCACGACATATATCTCCCCATCAGCAAGCGTTCGGCGGACGATCCACAAACCTTGAAAATGGGCCGCCTCTTCGCGCTGGGCTGGGGTATCGTGCTCACGCTCGGTGCCCTGCTCTTCCCGTCCGACACCAAGACTCCTGTCGTCGTCGTTGCACTCGGAATCGCGTCGTTCACGTCGGGCGGCCTGCTCGGCGGGTTCTTCCTCGGCATCGTCTGGCGGCGCGCCATCCAGCGCGACGCCATCACCGGCATGTCCGTCGCGATTGCGGCGATGGCGTTCGTGGTCTTTGCGAAGCCCATCTCGGCCGCCTATCCTTCGCTCGCATCCACACTCGCGCCATTCGGCAGGATCGCGTGGCCGTGGTACGTCCTTATCGGCACTACAATCACCCTGCTCGTGGGCATGATCTCCTCGCTGACTCATTCCATGCCGGCCGCGAGGCCGGCTGCATCATGACCTACATCGTTGTCGGCGTCGATGGCGGCGGCTCCAAGACGCGCGTCATCGTCGCGGACGATGCGGGCACCTCGCTGGCGGACGTGTCCGGCCCGGGCAGCGCCGTCATCCCCGGCCATGCCGACGCGTCGGCCGACGTGATCACCACGACGGTGAATGAAGCCCTCGAGAAGGCAGAGATGATGCATCTCATGCCGAAGGTGCTGTGTGTCGGGGTTGCCGGCGGTGGACGCGAGTCGGAACGTCAGGCGCTCTGGCAGGCGCTTGCCTCACGCGAGCTCGCGGAGGAGGTAATCATCCACCCCGACTACTCCATTGCGCTCGACGACGCGTTTGCGGAGGGTGCGGGCATCCTGCTCGTGAGCGGAACGGGGTCGGCGTGTTTCGGACGAGGGCCGAGCGGGCAGACGGCACGCTGCGGCGGCTGGGGGCCCATGTGTGGCGACGAAGGCAGCGGTGCATGGATTGGCCGGCGTGCGCTCAGCGTCGTTACCGCCTCGGCGGACGGACGCGAACCGGAGACGGCGCTCGTGGGCGCTGTCCTGACGGCGGCCCAGGTAAACGAGCCGCAGGAGCTCATCGCGTGGGCATCCCAGGCGACCCCAAAAGTGTTTGCGTCGCTGGCGCCCATCGTGACGTCGGTTGCCGATGCGGGCGACCTGCGGGCCAACGCGCTCGTGTCCCTCGCGGTGGAGGAGCTGGTACTGCACGTGCGCACGCTGGCGCGGTCGCTCTTTGGCGACGAGCGCGCGGCAATTCCCGTAGCGTTCACAGGGGGCATGCTGCGAAAGGGGTCGACGCTGCGCAAGCGGCTGGAACAGCGGCTGCGGAGTGCCGTTCCTGGTGCGCAGGTTCACGGTGCGGACGTCGTTCCGGCGCGTGGCGCGGTGCATCTGGCGTTGCGCGGGCTTGGGGAGTCCATCGCCGCTAACTGATGGCTGGCCCGGCCGGCGTTGGCGAAGTGCGAACGATATTATGTGAGCAACGGCGCGGCTCGCCGATGTAGACGACGCTCCTCACCAGCGGCAACACCGAGCGCGATTTCCGTAGGCCGGAAAATCCCGTCTACCGGAGAGGGAGGCGACCGGCGCCTTGAGGAGCTTGCCGCCCAGGTGCCAACGCGCCACGTCCACAGGCGGTTGCGCGGACCGCGCCTCACTGACTTCGGCAGGAGTGGCAGGCCGAACGCGTTGCTCAGCCCCATCGCGGCGAATGCTCCGAAGAAACTGAGCGCGATCATGTGTGCGAGCAAGTGAATCAGTCCGGACACCGAGAAGAAAGTCGCAAAGAGACTCGGCCCCACGGCACCGTACGTGATGGCCTGCAGATAGCGCTGCCAGATATTGCGTCCAGGAAACCCTCGCGAATTCTGGAGAGATAGCTCTCCCCGGAATGTCCTATGCGTCGCCTGGCGTCTTCACCGAAGGAACATGCAGGGCGGAACCCGCCAGTGCATCCGCCACGGGGGTATCCTCGCTCGACAGCTCGAACGATCCTTCCCACCGTGCCATCACGACCGTTGCAAGGCAGTTGCCGACCACGTTGAGCGAGGTGCGCGCCATGTCCATCAGCGCGTCGACGCCCAGGATGACCGCGACCCCCTGAAGGGGCAGGCCGAACTGCGAGAGTGCGCCCGACAGGATGACGAGCGATGCACGCGGCACCGCCGCCACACCCTTGCTCGTGAGCATGAGCGTCAACATCATCACGATCTGCTGCGACACGGGCATGTCGATGCCGGCCGCCTGGGCGACGAACACCGCCGCGAGCGCGAGATAGAGCGTGCTGCCGTCGAGGTTGAACGAATATCCAGTAGGCAGCACGAACGACACGATGCGGCGCGGTACACCCAGGCGCTCCATGCGCTGCAGCGCGAGCGGCAACGCCGCTTCGGACGACGCGGTGGTGAAGGCCAGCAGCCACGGTTCCTTGACGGCCTGCCAGAAGCGGCGGATGGGCACCTTGAAGAGCATCGCCACGGGCACGAGCACGAACAGCGCAAAAAAGATCAGCGCGCCGTAGAGGGTGAGCACGAGCTGCCCGAGGTTTTGCAGCACGCCCAGGCCGCTCTTGCCCACCGTGGCGGCGATGGCGGCTCCGATGCCGATGGGCGCAAAGATCATGACCACGCCCACGAACTTGAACATGACCTCACTGAGCGACTCGCACAGCGAGAGCATGAATGCCTTGGCGGGCCCCACCACCTGCGACAATGCCACTGCAAAGATGATCGCGAAGACCACGATGGGCAGCACGTCGTTCTTGGAGGCGGACTCGAAGAAGCTCTGCGGGAAGGTGTGCTCGAGGACCGTCGCGAACGTGGTCTTGGTCTTGGCGAGCTCGATGCCCGTGTCGGCGGTGGCGACGGACAGGTTCACTCCGATGCCCGGCTTGAAGATGTTCACGGCGAGCAGGCCCACGATCAACGCCAGCGTCGTCACCACCTCGAAGTAGATGAGCGAGCGCAACGCCAGGCGTCCCACGCGCTTCATGTCGTCGCCATGGCCCGCAATGCCCACGATGAGGGTGGGCACGAGCAGCGGCACGATCAACGACTTGATCATGCGCAGGAAGACGGTGGAGAGAACCTGGAGGTCGGTGGCCTCGAAGCCCTGGTGGCCGGGCCGGTCCGGGAAGAAGTACCCGAGTGCGATGCCCAGGATCATCATGACGACGATCCACTGCGTTTGCGATATCCGTCGCAGACCGGACCGCGGCGGCGTCAGCGCCGTCGCGGGTGGAGATCCTGCATTCATGAGATCAGTGGGTGGGGGGTGCGCCGTTGGCCTGGCGGCGCAGCACTGAATTCCTGTACCCGTACAGGGCGTAAATCACGAGGCCGATCACCAGCCACCAGCCGAATCGGACCCACGCCTGCGGCGGGAGTCCTTTCATGACGAACACGCATGCGGCGGCGCCGCCAATACACACGGGCCACACGAAGGGCACGCGGAATGGGCGCGGCCGATCGGGTTCTGTATGGCGGAGCACGAGCACGCCGATGCAGACGAGTGCAAAGGCGAACAGGGTGCCGATGTTGGTGAGGTCGTACGTCTCGCCGGCATCACCGACGAGCGACCACACCGCCACGAGTACGCCGGTGATGATGGTGGTGATGTACGGTGTGCGCGTCTTCTCGTCGAGCTTCGCGGCCCACTGCGGCAGTAGCCCGTCGCGCGCCATGGAGTAGAAGATGCGCGGCTGGCCATACTGGAACACGAGCAGCACCGCCGTCATGGAGAACACGGCACCGAGCGCCACGAGCCATGCCGCGCCCTGCATCCCGGTAACTTGCAGGGCATAGGCAAGGGGATCCGCGTGCAGGCTGGGATCGAGCTCCTTGTAGTTCACCATACCGGTCAGCACCGCACCAACGGCCACGTAGATCAAGGTACAGATCGCGAGTCCACCAAGAATGCCAATGGGCAGATTGCGCTGCGGATTCTTGGTCTCCTCCGCGGCGGTGGAAATCGCGTCGAAGCCGATGTAGGCGAAGAACACGATGGCCGCACCATGATGGATGCCCGAGAAGCCATTCGGTGCAAAGGGGTGGTAGTTGACCGGGTTGATCTTCGTGAGTCCCGCTGCGATGAACAACGCCAACGCAAGCAGCTTCACAACGACCATGATGTTGTTGGCACGCGCGCTTTCACGAACGCCGCGCAGCAGCAGCCAGGTAATCGCCATGACGATGGCGAACGCCGGTACGTTGACGAGAATCGGGATGCCGGCCACATGCGGCGCGGAATCGAGCAGCCCATGGACCTTGGGGTCGGAGCTCAGCAATGCCGTGCGATACCCGGTCGTGAGCCAGACGGGGAGATTGAGGAATCCGCCGGTGAGTGTCTTGAAGTAGTCGCCCCACGAGATCGCGACGGCGACGTTGCCGACCGCGTATTCGAGGATGAGGTCCCACCCGATGATCCACGCGACGATTTCGCCGAGCGTGGCGTAGGTGTACGCATAGGCGCTGCCAGCCTGCGGGATCATGGCGGCGAGCTCGGCGTAGCAGAGTGCGGCGAGCGCGCAGACACCGCCGAGCAGGAGAAACGAGAATACGAGTGCGGGTCCTGCGCCGCTTCGTATCACGTGGCCGGCGGCATCCGTTTGCCCCGCCGCCGCCGTTCCGATCGCCCCGAAGATTCCGGCGCCGATCACCGCGCCGATCGCCAGCATGATGAGGTCACCTGCGCCGAGGACCCGCTTGAGTCCGTTGGCGCTCTCCTGCTCGGCGGCGATCGGTTTGCGTCCGAAGAGTCCGTTCATGTACTCGCGGGGTTTGTCGTCCTGAGCGAAGCGAAGGACCTGCTTTTCATCACCAGCCTGATGCAATGCTATGCAGCGAAGCGTTGTCAGCCCCGAGCCGTAAAAAGTTGTCCGCTGCCGTAAACGTTGTCATCCCGCTGCCGTGAAGAATGTGTCATCCCGCTGCCGTGAAGAATGTTGTCATCCCGCAGGAGCGAAGCGACTGTCGGGAGATACCCTCCCTGCGATCATAGCCGGCTCCCAGCCACGGGACGGAATTTCCCGACACTCATTCGCTTTGCTCATTCGTGCGGGATGACAACGCGTGACCGTTACTGCTCTTACGGGATGACAATGTTGGACAGTAGCTGCTCCTGCGGGATGACAATGTTGGACAGTCACTGCTCCTGCGAGATGACAACACCACCCTCACTCTCGCGGGCACAACAACGCAACGTCACTCAGATGAACAGCGGTGCAAGAACGAGCGTGATGGTGCTGAGCAGCTTGATGAGCACGTGCAGCGACGGGCCCGCCGTATCCTTGAACGGATCGCCGACAGTGTCACCGACAACCGCCGCCTTGTGCGCGTCGGAACGCTTGCCGCCGTACGCACCGGTCTCGATGTACTTCTTGGCATTGTCCCACGCACCGCCGCCGTTGTTCAGGAAGCCGGCCATGAGAATACCCGTGATCGTGCCGACCATCAGGAGCGCCGCCACCGACTCGGCGCCCATGAACTCACCCTGCCCGCCAAAGCGCTTGAACACCACGCCCACGACGATGGGGAACAACACCACGAGCGCGCCCGGCAGCACCATGGCCTTCAGTGCTCCGACGGTGACGATGTCGACGCAGGCGGCATAGTCGGGATCTTCCGTGCCCAGCATGATGCCCGGACGCTCCTTGAACTGGCGGCGCACTTCGGTGATCACCGACGACGCCGCCTTGCGCACGGCCGTCATCGCGAGCGACGAGAACCAGAACACGAGCATGGCGCCAAGCAGACCAGCAACGAACACCACCGGCTTGGACAGGTCGACATGCAGCGCCTGGCCCGTGAGGTTCTTCACTTCGTCGAGATAGGCGGAGAACAACAGGAAAGCCGCGAGTGCCGCCGAACCGATCGCGTAGCCCTTCGTCAACGCCTTGGTGGTGTTACCAACCGAGTCGAGACGATCCGTCTTTTCGCGTACCGACTCCGGCTGGCGCGACATCTCGACGATACCACCGGCGTTATCCGTAATCGGACCGAAGACGTCCATCGCGAGGATGTAGCCAGCGGTGCCGAGCATGCCCATCGTCGCGACGGCCGTTCCGAACAAGCCGCCAATTGGCACGCCGGCATCATTCACCAGGCCACTGGCCTGACCGAGCGAGTAGCTGGCGATGATCGCGATGCCGATGGTGATGACCGGAAGAACAGTGGACTCCATACCGACCGCGAGACCAGCAATGATGTTCGTGGCCGGGCCCGTCTGGCTCGCCTCGGCGATGCTGAGCACGGGGCGGTAGCGATACTCCGTGTAGTACTGCGTGATGAACACGAACGCGACCGACGTGACGATGCCGATGACGCCGCAGTAGAAGTAGTTGAGCCACGCGTTGGGCGCGTCGGGCACCTGCAGCAGCCACTTGCTGACGAAGAAGAACATCACGGTGACGAGTGCCGCCGTGACGTAATAACCGAAGTTCAGCGCCTTCATGGGGTCGGCGTCTTCCTTCGTCTTCACCACCATCACGCCGACGATGGAGCAGATCAACCCGAGCGCCATGATGACGAGGGGGAAGAGGATGCCGTTCACGCCGAAGCTCTTGTAGAGCAACACGCCGAGGATCATCGCGCCAATATTTTCGGCAGCGGTGCTCTCGAAGAGATCCGCGCCGCGGCCGGCGCAGTCGCCAACGTTGTCGCCTACGAGATCGGCGATGACGGCGGGGTTACGGGGATCGTCTTCGGGGATGCCGGCTTCGACCTTTCCAACGAGGTCGGCGCCGACGTCGGCGGCCTTGGTGTAGATACCGCCGCCAAGCTGCGCGAACAGCGCGACGAACGATGCACCAAAGCCGTAGCCGACGATGAGGAAGGGCACGTGCTTCGCCCACTCGGCCGAGTCGATGCCGGCGGGGGCCATTGCAGAAACGGCGGCAAACAAGCCGCCGACGCCAAGGAGACTCATGGCGACCGTGAACAACCCGGACACTGCGCCGCCGCGAAGGGCGGTTTGCAGCGCATCATTGAGCGACGTCATCGCCGCGGCGGCGACGCGGATGTTCGTGCGAATGGACACCCACATGCCGACGTAGCCGGCGACTCCCGAACTCAGCGCGCCGAGCAGGAAGGAGGCCGTGACATAGAGCGCGAACGTCTTGGGATCCTGGACGGGATCATTGGCCGTGGTATGACGGAAGAAGCCATATCCGATGCCCAGCACCGCGGCCACGACGACGGACAGCATGCCGATGGTCTTGTACTGGCGGGCGAGGTAGGCCTCGGCGCCTTGTTGAATGGCGTTGGAGATCTTCTGCATCTCCGGCGTTCCCCGGCTCCGCGAGAGTACCCAGCGGGCGAGGAAAATCGCAAAGACGAGCGCGATGGCGCTCGCGCCGATGACGACGAGTAACAGGTTGGACTGCGTGGGCGTCATGTTGCGTTGTAATTGGTGAAGCCTATGAAGGACACCGCGATGGGGATGGTCATCGCGGCGGAAGCCAGGCTCGCCGAGTGCAGGGATACAAAGCAAAGCGGTCGTCGGCGGCTTTTGCCGGCGGCGCTTCTCGGGAGAATCCGCAAAATCTAGAGGGGGGCGACCACTGCCGCTAGAGCGCGGCATGTCATGGATTTACGAGGTCCTGCTACAGCTGCTCGCGGCTGCTAGAACTCGTATCCGACCTGCGCCTTCATGCGCACCGGCGTGCCGTCGGGGCGCGTGCCGGGATTGAAGCGCATGGACTTGAGGACGCTCGCGATGCGGCGGTTGTAGTCGCCGTCGCGCGTCTCGGTGAACTTGTATTCCAGCACCTTGCCGGTGGAGTCGACGTCGAACTCCGCGATGAACTTGAAACCGCGCACGCTTGCCGGGGGTGGCAGCGGCGGCAGAAAGAATTCCTTGGGCGACGGCGGATAGTTGGCCTGCGTGCCACCGCCGGTGCCGGGACCAACGCCACTGCCGCGGCCGGTGCCTGTACCTGAGCCGGTTCCACCGCCCGAGCCTGGCCCGTTGCCGTTGGTACCGTCGCGCCCGCTGCCATTTCCATTGCCGGTCGTCGTCGAAACCGTCTGCGCGGCGGCTGGCTCGACGGCCGTCTCCGGGGCCTTGACCGGCGTCGCTACGGGTGGCGTGGGCTGCGGAATGACCGGCGGCGGCACCTTGGGAATGACGGGTGGTGGGATGACGGGCAGCGTGGTTGGCGTGGGTACCTGGGTGGGTGCGACCTTCACGAAGCGCAGGGACTCGCGATAGCCGGCATCGCCCGCGTGGCCGCCCCCGCCGCCGCCAGCTGGGCCAGCACCGCCGGCGCCCTGCTCGATGCGCTCGATGATCGTCTTGCCATAGAACACGGGCATGACGATGAGGGCGATGATCAGGATGTGGAGCAAGATGGAGATGATGGCCCCCTGGCGGCGGCCTTCGCCGCGCAACGGCAGCCCGACGGGCACCCGGTATGCCGGACGCTGGGGTGGGTCGTGGGTGCCTGCGTCCTCAAATGAGTTCATTTCTCCTCGGTCATCCCGCACGCGCTGTGCGCGTGTCGGATTTACTGTGCCGTTCTTTGCGCCAGACGTGCCCGTAATGCAGGATGGTATGCCCGACAGTCGCTCCGCTCCTGCGGGGTGACAATCACCCGACGGCAGCCACCCAAATGTTATACGGCGGACGACCCTCGAAAGGTTCGTCCGCCGCATAGACACCAGACCCGACAGAACGCTTACTTGCCGGCGCCCGGGATGTCCTTGGGCGGAACGCCGATGACCTTCACGCCCGAGCCGCGCGACACGTCCATCGCGTGGACGACCTTCTCGTACTTCACGTCAGGCGAGCCCTTCACGAAGATGACCTTCTCCGGACGACCGTCGTAGATCTCCTTGAGCCGCGGTCCGAGGTGTGCGTCGTCGACCTTCTCCGTATTGATGCTGTAGCCTTCCGGAGAAACCTCGAGCACGATCTGGTTCGACTGTGAGCCAGGCGGTGCAAGGGCCGGCGTCGGATCGGGGAGCTGCACGTCCACCGTCTTCCGCATGGTCGGAATGGCCGCCATGAAGATGATCAGGAGCACGAGCAGCACGTCGATCATCGGCGTGACGTTGATCTCGTTCGTGAGGCCGCCGCTACCGCCAGATGTAAAGGCCATTAGGGCGTCCCCGGGAGCTTGGGTGAATCCTTTGAATCGCCGGCGACGGTGGACACCGTTCCATTCTTCTGGTCGCTGATGAGGCCGAGCACGCGTACGCCGTTCTTGGCGGCCATGTCGGTGGCATCAACAACCTTTGAGTAAAGCAGGTCCTTGTCCGCCTTGAGGTACATGATCTTGTCGACCGTCCGCGCCTCGTAGATGCGCTTGATCTCGCCTTCGATCGCGGTCTTGGAGATCGGCTTCTTGTTCAGGTAATAGTTGCCATCGCGGTCGAGGCCGAGCACCTGGTCCTGCTCGGCGTCTTCCGGATGGTCCTTCAAGTTCTGTCCCTGCGGTGGAACCGCCTGGAAACCGGCGAGGAGTGCAGGCGTCACCACCATGAAGATGATGAGGAGCACGAGCATGACGTCGATCATCGGCGTCACGTTCGGTTCTGCCTTTACTCCTCCGCCACCACCCGCTGACATTGCCATCGGTCTTCTCTACCTCAATGAAGTGATGAGCAGGAAATCAGGTGAGCGGCGCGTTGTTGCCGGAGGACGCATTGAACTCACGCGTGAAGCGCGAGCGGCCGAACTCGCCGGACACACCCTTGATGAGATAATCGATCATTTCCTTCGAGACGTAGGTCATCCCGACCGTGAGGTTGTCGATCTTGGTCTGGAAGAAGTTGTTCGCCCACACGGCCGGGATCGCGACGAGCAGTCCGAGCGCGGTGGTGGCAAGGGCTTCGGAGATACCACCGCCAATGGCGGCCAGACCGCCGGAGCCGGACGTCGCCATGCCCTGGAAGGCATTGATGATTCCGATGGTGGTGCCGAGCAGTCCGACGAACGGCGCCGTGGCGCCGACCGTGGCGAGCACGGCCAGGCCGCGCTTCAGGTTCGTGATCTCGAGGAGCATGTTGCGCTCGACCGCACGCTCTGCCGAGTTGATGTCGGAGACCGTGACCGACCCGTCCTGAATGAGGGGCTTCACTTCGCCAAGCGCGCCACCGAGCACCAGTGCGACGTGCGACTTCTTGTAGCTCTCGGCCAGCTTGATCGCTTCGGTGAGGTTGTCTTCCTCGAGGAACTGCGAGAACTCAGGCGCGAACTTGATCGTTTCCTTCTGTGCCTTCCGCAGGCTCCACCACTTGGAGACCATGACGGTGAGGGAATAGATGGACATGAT
>JAQBPY010000250.1 GCA_028287285.1 Gemmatimonadota bacterium | reverse complement strand
TGCTGGGGCGTTCGCTATGATCATTTTCATCGCGCGGTGGCGCTCACGGCGCAGTTCGGCGCGGTGAAGCCGTGGCGCGAGATGGTCAGCGGTCGTTACACGCTCGACCAGGCGACGGAAGCGCTCGCCGCGGAGGAATCGCGCAGTGCCATCAAGGCGCTCATCACGCCGAATCCTGGACTGCTCGTGTGACCGATGCGTCCGTCGCCGAGCTGAATGCGTCGTTCGTCGATCGCTATGTCGTCGAGCGCGTGCTCGGCGCGGGCGGCATGGCCACGGTTTACCTCGCGCGCGACCTCAAGCACGATCGCCCCGTCGCCATCAAGGTGCTGCTGCCGGAGCTGGCCGCCTCCATCGGAGCCGCGCGATTCCTCCAGGAAGTGCGCATCGCCGCACAGCTCCAACACCCCCACATCCTCGGGCTGATCGATTCGGGACAGGTTGGCGACACGCTTTTCTACGTCATGCCGTTCGTGGAGGGCGCGTCGCTGCGTGAACCGCTGGAAGCTGGACGAGCACTCCCGCGGTCCGAAGCGTTGCGCATTCTCCGCGAAATCGCCGACGCGCTGGGCTACGCGCATGCCCGCGGCCTCGTGCATCGCGACATCAAGCCCGAAAACATCATGCTGTCCGGTCGCCACGCACTCATTGCCGATTTCGGCGTGGCGAAGGCGCTCGAGACAGCGGAGCGCCCGCGGCTCACCACGGTGGGCATCTCGCTCGGCACGCCTGCCTACATGGCGCCCGAGCAGGCAGCCGCGGAGCCGGACATCGACCACCGCGCCGACCTCTATGCGTTCGGCGTCGTCGCGTACGAGCTGTTGAGTGGCAAGCCCCCGTTCAGTGGCATGACGCAGCAGCAGGTCATCTCGGCGCACATCACGCGTGCCCCCGAGCCGCTCGGCGCCATCGCGCCGTCGGTCGACTCCGCGCTCGAGCGCATCGTGATGCGCTGTCTCGAGAAGGATCCCGCCGATCGCTACCAGAGCGCGGATGAGGTGTACGCGGCACTCGAGAGGCTGGCGTCGTCGAACAGCGAGCAGGCGGGACACGCACCCGTGATCCGCGGACGCATGGTGGCGCGCGTCGCGGCCGCCGCGATCGCCGTCGTCGTCCTCGGCGCCGCGCTCCTCTTCTATCGACGACAGCATGTGTCGACACCGACGCTCGTCATCGGTACGGCCACCCAGGCCACCACGGACGACGGCCTCGAGATCCAGCCGACGTTGTCTCCTGACGGACGGTTCGTCGCGTATGCGGCCGGCAACTCGCAGCGCATGCGCATCTACATCAGGCCCGTGGCAGGCGGTCGGCCCATCGCGCTCTCAGACGACTCCGGGTCGGTCGAGATCCAGCCGCGCTGGTCGCCGGACGGAAACCAGCTGCTCTTCCTTTCGCGCAACGGCGCATACGTGTCGCCGGCACTCGGCGGATCGGAGCGTTTGGTGGCAGCAGGTGACGAGGGTGATGCCGCGGTCCACTCCGCATCGTGGGCGCCTGGCGGACAATCCGTCGCCGTCGTGCGGCACGACTCGCTCTTCGTGCAGGCGCTTGACGGCAGCGGACGTCGTCCCGTAGGTCACGGCTCCGCGCTGCATTCCTGCACATGGTCTCCCGACGCGCGGTGGATTGCCTGCGTCGCCGGCAATGCCTTCGCGCTGCTGCCGGGCTTCGCCTTCGGCAACCTTGCGCCGAGCGCGATCGTGCTGTTTCCGGCCAGCGGCGGAACGGCCGTCCAGCTCACCGACGTCTCGCACGCCTATCAGTCGCCGCAGTGGTCGGCGAACTCCGCTGCGTTGTTCGTCGTCTCCAATCGCGACGGCCCGCGCGATGTCTATTCCATTCCCGTCACGAGTGACAGTCGTGCGGCCGCCGCGCTACAGCGCGTGACGACGGGATTGAATCCGCAGTCGATCAGCTTCTCCGGCGACGCCCAGCTCCTCGCCTACTCTCTCTACACGGCCAAGGCCAACATCTGGGAAGCACCTGTTGCATCGGGGAAGGCACTCACTACGCTCGACGCGAAACCCGTGACTTCGGGCAGCCAGGTGATCGAGGTGCTTTCATCACGCGGCTCGTGGATCCTCTTCGACAGTGACCTGAGCGGAAGCTCGGAGATCTATCGGATTCCCGTGGCCGGCGGAGCACCGGAACGACTGACGCACGACTCGCTCACGAAGTTTGCGCCGGAGCTGTCGCTGAATGGAAGGGAAGTGGCCTATCACGCATTCGGCCCGGACGGACATCGTCAGCTCTACGTGCTCGACCTCACCTCGAACACCACGCGCCGAGTGCTCGACTATCCCGGCCAGGCCAGCACGCCACACTGGTCGCCGAGCGGGTCGATGCTGGTCGCGTGGGACCAGTCGACGCGCGAGGGTCCGGTATTCACGGTGCGTCGCGACAACGGCGGTCAGTGGGAGGCGCGCGCACGGCCACTGGCGCGAGGCACCGTGCCTGTCTGGTCGGTAGACGGACGCACCATTGCCTTCAGCACAGCGGGCGGCGGTATTCGCGGTATCTCGCCGGACTCTGGTGCGATGCGAACCTTGTACACACCAGTGCTCACGCGTGGTGATCCGATTGCACAAACGGTACTCTGGTCCGCCGATCCGAACGTGATCTACATCAAGGGGCGGGACGCAGCGCGCCGTGGCGGCATCTGGAGCATCACCCTTGGCGGGGGCGCGCCACGCCTGCTGCTGCGCCTCGATGATCCGGCACATCCGTCGGATCGCCCTGACTTCGCGACCGACGGCAAGCGCTTCTTCTTCACCATCGACGATCGCCAGAGCGACGTCTGGATCGCGAAGCTGCGGGCGCCGTAGGATGTGCGCATCGTACGCTGCGCGGCGCCGTCCGCACACCGCCGCCTGTATTCCGCTTCCGGTGTCGTGAGTTCTACTGATATACGGGTTCATATATGGCAACTGGCTAACTTGGGTGCCAGTCCCGACACTGCTTTTCGCCTAGCCTCACCACTCGCCACATCGCACGTGCTCTTTGTCGACAACGCCGGCGTCACCGACGCCCATCTCAACCTCGCGCTCGAGGAGCACGTCCTGCGCAATCGCATGGGCGACGACGACCTCCTGCTCTTTTACGTGAATGCCCCCGCGATCATCATCGGGCGCAACCAGAACACCATCGAGGAGATCAACT
>JAQBPY010000334.1 GCA_028287285.1 Gemmatimonadota bacterium | reverse complement strand
CCCGTGTGATCCGAAGGCGCACGCCTGCCTGAGTATTGTCGGCCGGGCGGAACAGGCTGCCCAAACCGTTAAACGGTACTGGCACTCAGGATAATATGCCGACACCTGTGTCGTCAACTGTGCTGCTATGTGGCTTTTTGCGCGAGGTACCGTTGCCGCGATTGTCCCGTCAGCATGCGCGATCGCGTTGGGCCGCGGCCCCGTGCCCTCAGCGCCTGGCGAATGGCGCGCCGCCGCTCACGGTTGGTCAAGGAGTTACTCACAACAACGCCACGATAGCCCAGGAACTCGACCGAGAGCCATTCGCAGGGCAGACGAGTAGCACTGACAGTGATCGTGCGCGAACCAATTCCGTGATTGTATTCGTGTGTGCGCATGAGATCCTCTCCCTATTGTTTGTGGTTATCGGGAATGCCGTCCCGTTCAAAACGTAAAGGAGAGTTATACACATATGCGTATTGTATCAATATCCCCATATGCGTATCATGCCAAATGACACCAATTCGATTGCGGCTCAAAGAGTTGAGAGAGGCGCGGGGACTCACACAGCTCGCGCTCGGAGAGCTCGCCGACGTACGTCAGGCCACAATTAGTGAAATGGAATCCGGCCGCCGGCAGCGTATCGACCTGGACATTCTCGAGCGCCTCGCGGATGCATTGGGCGTTGAGCCGTCAGCGCTCCTCGAGCGCGACGCAAAGAAACGCGCACGGGAGTAGTCGGCCACCGCCCTACGCAATAACAGGAGTTCCCCTGGGAGGACTCTCCCGGTGATCCTCACGGAGTCACCAACTCCTGTTATCGCGCAGTGTGTGCGGACTATGCCGCGATTTTCAGGAGCTTGATTGCCTGGGTGTTTGTGACACCTCCCCCAACGCGCTTGGTCGTGTAGAAGTTGACCCACGGCTTGTTCGTGTACGGATCGCGCAACACCCGCGTGCCGGTGATGTGATCGGCAATGAGGTACCCGCGCAGGAAATTGCCGAACGCGATCGGGAACGCGTCCGCCGCAATGTCAGGCATGAATTCGTCGATACTCACCGGGAACCCGAGCAGTGAATCCGGCCGGCCGAGATCGAGGCCATCACGCCAGATGTAGTCGCCCAGGGAGTTCTTGAATTTCCGAACAGCCGCCGCCGTCGCTGAATTCATCGTCCATCCAGCGCCCTTGCGATACGGCGCACGAAGGGCCGTCGTCACATCAATGAGCTGATCGGCCGGGTTGCTCGCGGCAAAGCCACTCGCCCCACCGCTCTTGACGTACTGCAGCGTATCGATCGGCCGCGTGGCGTCGCCCAAGAGCGACGTCGGGTAGGTGAGATATCCCTTCGGCTTCTTGACGCCGTTGCCGGAGACAAACGAGCTTGACTCCTGGACGGCGAACTCCTCGCCAACACTCGTCGTCAGCAGCTCCTCGATGTTATACGCCGAATCATCGAGCTCACGCTGCGTGACCTTCGGGTTGGCGTAGATCTCTCCCATCGTCTGGGCGACTTTGCCGAAGCTGTCGGTGTTGGTCTCAGGCCGGGAGTCGGTCTCTCCAACCCATCCGCTCGAGACGCCGCCCAGGTTGACCAATTGCTCGGGCGTGTCCGTTCGGACCGTTCGCACGCGAGAGAGTTGCCGCATCGGCGAAAAATCGCGCTGGATGCGTTCGATCTCCGTGTTGATCTCCTCGGGAATCAGTGCGCCGCCAGCAGGATCCACCTGCGTTTGCATCGCCGCTTGCGGGAGGAATTCCAGCATGGCCTTTTCGTCGCCTGTTCTCGCGAAGCGAGCGAACGCCGCGCGCGCCTCAGGGCGACCGCCCGGCTGTGCGCTGCGTGCGCCGGCGAAGAGCTCACCGCGAGCTTGTGCCGTTTCGACGTCGCGAAGGTGCGCCTCGAGCGTCTTGATTCGTTGGTCTTGTGAATCCCTGAACGTACCGAAGGCCGTGTTGAGGGCAACCATCATCTCGGCCATGTCTTCCGTCCGCCCAACGAACGCGAGGCCCATGAGCGGCGAAAAATGACTGATGTGCACGGGGCCGGATGGCGCGTCGGGCAGGAGTACAAACAGCATGGCCACTGCGGCAAGCAGCAACAGTGGCAAGACGATCGTTCGAAAACTGGTTTTCATGGACGCCCAATTGAGGTGCCTGTGAGTCCAAGACCGTTCGGTCTTGGGAGGTCTGTGCTCACGTGGCGCACTGCGTCTCGCAGCTGCCGAGCGAGGAGAAGCCGGCATCCCGCAGGCTTCGGGTGTTCGATTCACGCGGTCCGATCAGCGCCCAGCGTCACGCAGGATCGCTGGTCGAACCCGCATGCCCTGTTACTGCGCCCGTCGTGCGACGTCCGCGGCAAACGCGTCGCGCGTCGCACGTGCCACGTCGTCGTCGGGATCATCGAGCCAGCCGCCAGTCGGCTCCTGGAGCTCGTCAATCTCTTCCTGGACATCTGCGATCTTGCCGGCTGTCGCTCGCAGAGTGGAGAGCAGCGACTGGCCAGCGTCCCAATGAGAAAGCGCCTGGCGAATCGCAGCCACGTGATCGGGAGTGAAGTCATCGAGGCCGGCAGCGGACAGCTCGCTGGCAGTCCGGAAGATCTCAGCGCGGGCCGCGGTCGCGTGTCCCTTCACGAAATGGCTGAAGAGCTGGGCAGCGCGGATCTCGCCATTGGCGAGCGTGAGTTCCTTCTCGAGCTCCTCGCGAACACGCTCCGCCTCGTCCGCGGATACCTGCCAGTCACGGCCGACCTTTTCAGCCTTGATACGACCGCGGGCGATCCAATCGCGCACGGTGTTCCGGTGGATCCCGAGCAAACCGGCGACTTCACCCGCATTGAATGTCTGTGTCATAACCAATTGCGTTCAGTGTGTGCTAATACAATGCACAGACTGTGCATTGGTGCGCAAGGGGGTGTCCTATCCCTGGCCCGCACGTGCTGGAGGACCGGGCGCCCCGTCGTGCTCAGTCACTGTCAAAACTCGACAGAGGGGGGTACCCGTCATACCGGCAGAGACCCCCGTTTTTCAAAACCTGACAGCACACGCACAAGACGGGATGCCCGGTCTCTAGCCTCGGGTCCTAAAGCGAGGACACCCCCTACCCGTGTGCCTGTTCGTGTGCCTGTCCGTTGATCGGAACGCCCGGCATGATGCAGCTAGGGAAGTCGGCGCATCATCGTCTCTGCCCCTGTGGAATGCTGCATCTTGCCGGTTTTCTATATACCATATGAACGCCAACAAGGCGTTCGCGCACTACCGCTGGTAGTCTCCATCTCCTGAGCGCTGCGAAAGAATTAATCGAAAGACTGAACGCCCCGCCGGTATTGCACCGGCGGGGCGTTTTTTTGTCCCTATCCTTCCGGCATTGGATCGACATGCGAATGTCGAACAGGAGAAACAAGAAAGAGGACTCCATGAAGGAGTCCTCTTTCTTACTCAGAGCCGACCAGCTGGTCAGACCATCAGAAATACGCTTTCTTGTTGCGGCGGCGAGCGATACCGACCACACCGAGGAGACCTGTGCCGAGCAGAACCATGCTGGCCGGCTCCGGCGTCGTTGTCGGGTTCGTGTATGACTCTTCACGGATGCTGCCCGTGATCGCGGAGGGTGAGTCAGAGTTCGCCGTCGCGCCGAAGTCGAACACAGACAGGCGGTACGTTCCCACTGCACCGGGAACCGAGTACGGAATACCGCTGATCGGGCTGTTGTTGAACGACACCAGAATTCCATTTCCCGTGGCGGTGATCACGCCGGTAACCGTGGCGTCAAACATCTGGTCCGCCGTGGTCGGGCTCGTGAAGTGGAACATGATGTCGAGAATGGTGCTGGGCGCGTTGTAATTGAATCCAGGCGGATACGTGAGCGAGAGCGTACCCGCGCTGCTGTAGCCCTGCACATTGCCCGGGGCCGTCGTGAAAATCGAGAATGTTCCCGAATTCACCGTGATGCCACCGTACGAGGCTGTGTTCGTAAAGCCAGCGATGTCGTTATTGAAGCGAAACGACGTCGTGCCCGTGAACGTGACCTGCGCGGACGCTGCGGACGCCGCACCGACGACCAGCGCTGCCGCCAGGGTGATAACTCCTCTGATTCCTTTCATGCGAGCCCTCGGGGGGTGAGACAACAAAACTGAGACGATAGACCCAGGCGGACTTTCCAGCGGGTCGGCGAATCATACCATTGCAAGCTATCTGCCAGCGGACTCAGAAGGGCAGATAACATCGTAAGTACAAGCAGTAAAACGAGTTACGCAATTTCAAGAACGGACATGCGGGCATGGAACCAAACTGTGGTGATGCATGGAAGCAACACTGTTGTGTTGCAGAGGCATCGGTCAAGTCTGTTATGCCACGCCTTCCGCAGTATCCCGGAGCGCCCGCGCCCCAGATTCGGAATACGAAGACCGGTATAATATACCGCTTTGGAGGCCAGGGAGAGCCACGCATTGTGCGAAAGACCGAGCGCACAGCCTCGGTGCCTTGCAATCTCGTTGCCGTACCGCGACTTTGCTCATCGATTTCGGAGTACCGCCCGGCGGTTGTTAGCACCGCCAGCCTTCGCCATGCCGGCCCCGCGCCGAGCATGCTCGCCAGCGACAGGCACCCCTTATTACGGCAGAGCGCCCCATGGGCACCACAGAGATTCGCGAAAACCTCCGGCGTATTCGTATTCCCGCGTATGCGTTCTTCATCATCTCGGTCGCGTTCCAGCTTTTCGACATGTACGTCGGGTTGTTGCCGATGCGCGCCGCCGTGGCGGTATGGCGGTTCACGGTGGTCGTGAACAGCTCACTGGTCATCGGCAATGTCATCCTCCTGGCCGTGCTTCTGCACGTCCTCATCGTCGCACTGGACGAGAAGAAGGCCCTTCCCTATATCGGCACGGTGTTCGCCATCGGCGCCGCGATCCTGCTGCTGCTCATTCCGGGATTCCTCCTCGATGTCTTGCAGCTTCGCGGAGGCATGGCGACCGAAGCGCATGCACGGTTCGTCCTTGCCGCCGTCGAGACGCTCGTGAGACTGTCCACGCAAGGTGTGATTTGCGGCATGTTCGCGATGGGTGCATTCCGCGCCTGGCGTACCGGCAAACGCGATGGGAAGCGTGTCGAGGCCCGGGACGACCGCCGGCCTGAGGACAATATGCTGCTCGTCCGACCCACCGGAAGCAGCGCCGAGCGTTGATCAGCTGAGACCGCACGCCGGGCCCTTCGCGCGCTCAGGGCACCCGTGTGATCATCGGACACGTAGGTGTGGCGTTTGCCACGACACGTTTCGCCCGTAGAACGGGAATCTTCTGGGCGCTATTTGCCAGCCTGGCGCCGGATATCTGGCGTCAGGCCCTGGAAGACGTGAAGTACGGACCGTGGCACGCGAACCTCTATTCGCATGCCTACCCTTGGGTTGTCGTGCTGGGCATTGTCCTCGCGTCCACTGCATGGATCGTCACACGAGAGGCAGCACTCGCGATCATCTTGGCGCTCCTCGTTGCTTCGCACGTCGCGCTGGACATGATTTCGGGCTGGAAGCCACTCTGGATTGGCGGCCCCAGCGGACTCGACCTCCAGCACATGGAGCAGGCGGAATTCGTGCTCGAGGCCTGTCTGGCGTGGCTCGGCTGGCGGCTTCTCCCGCGCACACGGGTACCCAGATGGCTCACGAACAAGGCAACCCTGTTTGCACTCATTGTGGTTCAAGGCACCTACGCAATCTCGTACTATCGGGCGCGACCATCGGAGATACGATGCATCATGTATCCTTTTGCGCCGTGCTGGACGAAACTGTGAGCCGCAGCTCGTCTCTTCTTCTCTTGCCTGCGGCATCGCTGTAACCTTGTGCAGTCCCGTCAGTCATTTGTCGGCGCAGATCGGCCGCTGCAAGTAGTACGGTCGTGCACACTGGTGCCCGAGTCGGCGTGCTCGTTACGTTCGCAACCAACCTCCTCTGCGATTCCCAATGATCTCACCCGCTCCTGCCGGTCTTTTGCGCCGCCTTCGCGTTCCGGGATATCTGATCCTCGCGCTCGCATTGGCCTTTCCGCTCGCTGATCTCCTCGTGCAGACCATGCCGCTCAAGCCCACGCAAGTGGTGTGGCGGTTCGGCGCAATGGGCCTGTTCTCGGGTGCAGTGGCGGCGCCCATCCTGATCCTGTTCTTCATCTACGCGCTGGCGCTGCTCTCGGGCGACCGAAAAGTCATCATCGCCGTCATCGCCATCTCGGCGATCCTCGCACTCATTCTCCTGGGCGGATCCGGCGCCTTTGCGCTTGATGCATTGCAGATGAAGCGCAGAGTCCAGGCGGCGGCCCAGCCACGGTTCACCGTCGCCGCCGCACAGGCAATGGCGAAGCTGCTCCTGCAGGGTCTTGCCTCGGTGGTGCTTGCCGTGAGTGCGCTCGTGACGGTGCGTGGTACGAAAGCGGCACCTGTCCGCGTCGAGCGTCCCAGCGGTCCGAATCTCATTGTCGGAAGCCGCGGTGCGGCGCTGCGAAACATTCAGGCGCCGACTCCCACGCCGGCCGAGGGCTCCGCAACGATCGATGCCCCGACCACGCGTGTCGACGAATAAGTTGTCGCGGATGGCAGCATGACTGTAAGGACCCCGTCGGGCGCGATCCCCGGCGGGGTTCCGTATTTGTTAGTGCCCATTTTGACGCGTTCGTGAAGGCGCGGGGTATGTTCACCGGATGAGCTCACGTGGAGATGTGCCGGTGCCCCGAGAGGATGCCGGCGCGGAGGAACGGAGTGCCAGCGCGCGGCTCACTGCGCTCGAGGCGCAGATGGAGGCCCTTCGCTCCGAGGTCGGAGCGCTCCGGCAATCCATGCAGGCGACTGCACTGCCGGTGAACGCGGCGCCTGCCGGGCCGCCCGGGGCAGGCCGGTTCCGATCCCTTCGTCCATCGCTGGTGGCGGCACTTCGTCAGCCGCCGCCGGACACGGGGAGTGCGTCGTCGTCCGGGGCCAGCGCCCCATCGCCGCGTGCAAGCGCCGACATAAGTGCGAAGGATCTCGAATCGCTGGTGGGCCGGTATGGCACCCTCGCGCTCGCCGCTCTCGTCATTCTCATGGCGGTGGGCGCGCTGATCAAGATGGCCATCGAGAAGGGAATGCTGACGCCGGAAGTACGTGTCCTGGCAGGTGCCCTGGCGGCCTGCGCGACGGCTGGTGCCGGGATGTATTTCCGGCGCCGCGGCGACATACGCTACGGAAACGTCCTCCTCGCAATCTCGCTGGCCATCGTGGACCTGGTCGCGTGGGGTGCCGGCCCACGATTGCATCTCGTGCCGGTTACCCTGGCGCTCGCGGTGGTCGATGCCGTCGCGCTCGCGCTCGCGGCGCTCGCACTGATGGACGAATCCGAGTTTCTTTTTTCAATTGCGCTCGTGGGTGCGCTTTCGGCGCCGTTCGTGACATCCGACAACGGCGGCACGGCGTTGATGCTGTTGCTGTATGGAGGCACCGTGCTGGCGAGCTCGCTGCGTGCCGCCCGTCACCCGGACTGGATGGGCGCCTTCGGCATTCTCTTCGTCGGCGCTCTCTTCTACGCCATTGCGGCCGCCGAGCTGCCGATGAGTGCCGCGTGGTATGGGCCGCATCTGGTAACGCTTTTTGCCGCGGCGTGTGCGGCGGCGGCGTTGCTTGCGGCCGAGCCACGGTGGCAGAGCGAGTTGTCGCGCGCGTACATCGTCATCGCCGTGATCGGCCCGCTGACGGCGTGGAAAGCAACGGGCCCGATCGATAGCCGTGTGACGATTGCGTCGGCGGTGCTCGTTGCGGGGATCACGCATGCGGCGCTTCTTGGGCGCGGCGACCGGGCGCGCCTGTGGGTGGAGAGCGCGCTGCTGTTGCCGGGCATCTCGCTCGCCGTGGCGTATGCGGCGACCATCCGGGAATGGGAGGGCGCGTCGGTCCTGGCATTGTGGGCTGTCTTTTCGTTCGTGGCCTGGCGAGTGGAGAATGCGCGCGGCGAGCTGGAGCGCGGTGGTGTACATCTGCTCGCGGCAAGCGTGTTGGGTGCATTTGCCATTGCGAGGCTCCTGTGGCCGGAGCCGCTCGCGCTGGTTGCGGGGCTTGCGGGGTGGAGCGTGGTGATCTCGTTCCTGTGCAAGGATGAGACGTCTACATATCCGCTGCTCGGTGTGGGGTTGTCTGTTGCAGGGGCTGTTGCCTCGGCCCTTGATCAGCTGGCGAGCCGGGCGGCGTATTCGTATACGCCGCTGATGACGCGTTCGTCGGCGTCGGCGCTCTGCGCTGCCCTGGGAATCGCGGTCAGCGGAATGGTCCTGGAGAGTGGCAAGGGCGCGGCCGGCGACGTCGTGGATCGCCCTGTCCGGTTGGGGGTGCTGATTGGATTCCTGATCGTATGGGGGCGGATGGAGCTGGCCAACGCCTTTACCCCCGACCTCGCGTCGTTTCTATTGACGTCGTACTACGCGGCGTGCGGAGTGGCGTCCATCGTTGCGGGGCGGCGTTTGGGAATTGGCCGGTTGCGGGTGGCGGGTCTGGCGTTGGCGCTCTTTGCAGCGTTCAAGGCCATTGTGGAGGTGACCGATATTTCGTCGGTGCTGTTACGGGTGGCGGCGTATGGGGCGGTGGGGGTGTTCCTGCTCGGGGCGGGGTATCTTTATCGGGAGAATGTGCGTGGCGGGGAGCGGACGGCGAGCATGGGGTAGTGTTCAGGCTGGTCATCGCTTGACATCGGCCATCCCCCCAATAAATTCATGGGGCTACGGGTCATTTGATCCGGAGTGCGACACCGGCTCACTGCGGCCACGATTGATGGGCCTCCTTCGGGAGGGGTTCTCAGACCGGCGGATCTGATCCGTTCCCGATAAGAAACGCAGGACAATCAGACGCCGGGCATTGTGCCGGCGCGCCTTGGGTCCCCGCTCGCGCATGAGATGCGAGCACACCCTGGCGAGAGCGGATGGACACCGGCCCGATTCGGGCGCCTGGTCCACCCGCGTTTGTATTTGCCGGACCGAGTACTTCGCTGGCGCGCGCATCATCGTGCGCCACGACCGACACCAGACGGGTAGACATGGCACGCACAACCCCGCTCGAGCATTACCGGAACATCGGCATCATGGCACACATCGATGCCGGGAAGACGACGACGACCGAGCGTATTCTTTACTATACGGGCAAGCAGCACAAGATCGGCGAAGTGCATGAAGGCGCTGCGACGATGGACTGGATGGAGCAGGAGAAGGAGCGCGGCATCACGATCACGTCGGCGGCGACCACGTGCTTCTGGATGCGCCATGGCCAGTCCGACAAGGAAGGGACGGGCCCCGAGTTCCGCATCAACATCATCGAT
>JAQBPY010000222.1 GCA_028287285.1 Gemmatimonadota bacterium | reverse complement strand
GGGCGCGGCTCGTCGTCCCTCACACGTGGAGATGGGCGTGACCATTCACGATCCCGTGTACATCGAGGACAACGTGACGCTCAGCCAGTCCGTTATTGGTCCGAACGTCTCGATTGGCGAAGGAAGCACGATCGAGGGCTCGACGCTCACCGATACGATCATTGGCAAGAAGGGCATGGTGAAGAAGTCCACGCTCACGAATTCCCTGATCGGTGACGACGTGACCATCGAGGGTTTCAAGGGCGAGCTGACGGTCTCCGATCACTCGGAGATTCGCGGGTCGTAACCTCAAGAACAGGTCCGTCGCTACACTCAGGACGACAGCGCTTTGTCTGAGCGCAACGAAGGACCTGTCTAAGCTGTCTAAAGGTCCGCCGCAGCAACGAGTATCATGAGGGCACGCGCTACACCAAGCGTGCCCTCTGTGTTATCGTACCACTCGGCCGACGTATGCACCCCACCGCCACGACCGCCCGCGCCGATGGCAATGGCGGGAATGCCGAGGCTGATGGGCACATTCGCGTCGGTCGATGCCATCGCGAGCTCCGGATGCCGGCCGATGTCACGCGTGGCTTGCAGCGCCGCCTGTACGAGCGGATGTGTGGGATGCACCTCGCCACATGGCCGGTCGCCGATCGTCTCGATGGTCCATGTCAGCGCAGACGCACCCGTACTTCGCCGGGCGTTTTCCTCGCGCACGGCAGCGCGGATGGCGAGCTGCAACTCGGTAGTGCACTGATCGAGAGTATGGGTGGACAAGGACCGGAGGTCGATCTCGATCCACGCTTCATCAGGAATTGAGTTCACGCTGAGGCCGCCCCCGATACGGCACACGGACAGCGTGGTTCGTGGCGTGCGCGGAAGTGGCATCGCCGCGATCTTTGCGGTAGCGGCGCCGGCGGCGTGGACCGGGTTTGGCGTGCCGAATGAGGCCCAGCTGTGTCCGCCCTCTCCGCGAATTGAGACCCGAAAGCGCCGCGCGCCGAGTGCGCGATTCACGATGCGGTCGTCGCCTGCGCCGTCGAGCGCGATGCATGCGGACGGCGATTCGTCAAAGCTGGCAAAGAGATGCTTGGCACCGCGAAGGTCGCCGCTGCCTTCCTCTCCTACGGTCGCGGCGAACACGACTGGACGCCGCGCCCGCTCCACCACCTCGCTCAGCGCGAGCATGACGGCGAGCCCGCGCGCATTGTCCACGATTCCTGGGCCGGTCAGCACTGTTCCGTCGCTCTTGACCCGCGTGTCGGTGCCTGTGGGAAAAACCGTATCGAGGTGGGCGCATACCACTACCGGCGCCTCGGCGGTAATACCGCAACGCTCCCCGATCACGTTGCCGGCGTCATCCACATGGACGTTGCTCAGGCCAACCTGGCGAAAATGGTCGGCCACCAGCAGGCCGCGCTGCATTTCGCTCCCGGTGGGCGCGGGAACTTCGGACAATGCAATTTGCGTCGCGAGAATTCGCGCATCATTGGCCGCCAGCCGCTCGCGGGCCGGCGACAGGCGGGTGAACAATGTGGAGACGTCATCGATTGCGGGCGGACGCATGGCTATTATGAATGGGTCACGGAGCCCCAACGGCGCAAGGTGCGAATCATGGCAGCAGAACGGCCCCGGCTTGGCAGAAACGTGTACGCGCTGGCAGCGGTGAGCTTTCTCACCGATGTCTCGAGCGAGATGATCTATCCGCTCCTCCCGATTTTCCTCACGACGGTGCTCGGCGCGAATGCGAGCTTCATCGGGTTGATTGAAGGGGCTGCGGAATCCACCGCCGCATTGCTCAAGCTTGCGAGCGGCTGGTGGTCCGACCGCGTCGGCAAGCGCAAGGCGCTCGTGCTGGCGGGCTACGGCATTGCGTCCGTCATGCGGCCACTCGTCGCCATTGCGCAGTCCGCGTCGCAGGTGCTCGTGATTCGTCTCTCGGATCGCGTGGGCAAGGGGATCCGGAATGCGCCGCGCGATGCATTGCTCGCCGAGTCCGTCGACGCGAGCATCCGGGGCCGCGCCTTCGGATTTCAGCGAACCGGTGATCACCTTGGCGGCGTACTCGGACCGCTGATCGCCTTCGCCCTCCTGAGCTGGCACTGGGCCGAATTGCGCACCGTGTTCTGGCTTGCAGCAATTCCGGGCGTACTTTCCGTTGTCGTGGTGATCGTGGGCGTGCGCGACATTCCACCGCCCGTTGACCAGCCGGCAAAGGGCGCGCCGGACCTCTCGCAGCCGCTGGGCGCGCAGTTCTGGCGCGTGATGCTCGTGATCTTTCTCTTTACCCTCGGCAACTCGACGGACGCGTTCCTGCTACTTCGGGCAAATCAGCTCGGCGTGCCAGTCGCGTTGGCACCGATTCTCTGGGCCGCGCTGCACGTGGTGAAGTCGATGTCGAGCACGCCGGGCGGTGCGTTGTCCGATCGTATCGGCAGACGTCCCACGCTCGTGGCGGGATGGCTGTTGTACGCGGCGGTCTACCTCGGATTCGCCCGCGCCACCTCGGCGTGGCAGGCGTGGGCGCTGTTCGGCGCCTATGGAATATTCTTCGGGCTCACAGAGGGAAGCGAACGTGCGCTCATCGCCGATCTCGTGGTGCCCGAGCGGCGCGGCACGGCGTTCGGCTGGTACAACCTCGCCATTGGTTTAGGAGCGCTGCCGGCGTCGATCCTGTTTGGAATGGTGTGGGATCGGGCGGGTGCCGGCACGGCATTCGTGATGGGCGCCGCGCTGGCACTCGTCGCCGCAGCAGGGATGATGATGGTTTACAAACCCGTTTCCATTCAAGGGTGACGCTATTTGTTCAACCAATATGACATCTTGATCAGGAAGGTATTGGTCGGATGCAGACTGAGCAGGTCGGTCACATCGCCGCGGAATGTGTTTGAGCCCTGGATCGAGTCGTACCCCTGACGGCCTTCGTTCCACACGGCAAAGAACGTGGAGCCGGGCTTGTACTCCCAGCGAAACACGATGTTCGACTGAAACTCCTTGAAGTTGAAACCACCAGGATTGTTGGTGACCTGCGAATTGTTATAGGCCGCATAACGATCCACATAGTTGTCCGCTCGCGGCGTTGACGACAGTTGCCGCACATCGGTGTACGTCCCCTTGGACACAAAGGGCTGCGTATATGCCTGCAGCGACACACTCGGCGCAAAAGTGTAATTGAGCCGCAGCGTGGCGGACGTCGTGGTCTGGTCAAGGTGCGCAAACGTGTAGTGGGGGATGTTCGCGCCATCGGTAAAGCGTCCGTACCACTGATTGTCCGTGACGTTGTGCGACCAGCTGAACGCGAGCGCCGAGCTGAAACGGCCGAGCATCTTGTAGTCCACTTCGGGGCTGAGATTGAGCGATGTGTTTCGCCCTTCCGAGCCACGGAAATAATTGAGGCTGAAATACGGCACGATGGACTTGCGGTCGTTGCCGGAGATCGAAAGCCACGGGGCCAGATACATGTCCTGCCTGATGGCCGGTCCACCGCGCGCGGCACGATCATCGTACGTGCGGCCGAGCTGTCCCACCGTGCCGCCAAAATGCACACTCCAATCGTTCTTGAGGGTGATGTGCGAGTTGCTATTGTACGCCGCTTCCAGGGGCAGGCCGTCGGCAGTCCAGTATTGCCACCAGTTGTTGTTGAGCTGGAAGCGCTTGTAGAAGAACCGCTCGCGACGGTCGAAGAAACCCGCCCAGGTATTCCACGACTGCTGGTCCGCGCGTCGCAGATAGCCAAGGTCATTGATCTCGAACCCTTCGGAACGGCGAAGATACGACGTCTCGAACATCAGGTGCTGGCCGGCCACCTTGCCGATGTGAACTTCCTCCGCGTCGCCACTCAGAACGGTCTTGCTCGAGTCGAGTGGAAGGCCGGCATCAGGGCGCTGGAAGTAGTGCACCGCATTGGTCTGCGTCGCGAGGATATTGGTCCGGCTTCCTTCGATGCGGCTCTCGTCGAACGAGGCGGAGATCTCGTAGTTGTTGCTGAAAAAGCGGTGACGGAAGTCCACCGCGCCCACATATGCGCTCGATGCCAGGTACGGCGAGGAGAACACGTCATTGCTGCGGTTCACCGCCGTGAGCATTGCACCGAAGCCGGTATTGCCCCCGCGAAGCTCCTGTTTGGCGCGGACGACGGCGAAGTTGGTGCCGGGCTCGTACGTCGTGTCGCGCGGGCTGGAGACGCGCTTTGTGGTGGCATCGAGCACGCCCAGCGTCAGCCCGCCGGGAAAACGGCCCAGCAACTTTGCAGCACCGAGAATTGTGGTCGGCTGAAGGGGAACCGTGTCGCCGTAGATGCCCGCCAGCTCCGGCGTGCGCCCGATACGTCTGCTGTAATAGAGACCTTCGCTGTTGCAATTGACTGCGCTGCAGTTGACGTCGAAGCGAAACAGGCCGCGGCCGGCCACGAAAAATGGACGCCGTTCGTCGAAGAATGATTCGTATGCCCCAAGGTTGAGCACAGCGGGATCCGACTCCACCTGGCCGAAGTCCGGATTGACCGTCGCGTCGAGCGTGAGGTTGGAGGCAATGCGATACTTGAGATCACCGCCCACGGTGACGCTGTTCTGTGTCCTGAAGCGATTGTTGACGATCTGCGTTGCGCTCTTCGTCACCGCATACGGCAGTGCTTCGATGCGCCGAGGAGCCTCGAGGTCATCGATGCCGTCGAGCGTACCAAGTTGGGATGCCATGTCGGGCTTCGACTGGCTGAACACCGGCCAGGACACGCGCTCCGCATATCGGTAGATGTCGCGGTCGATGGTGAAGCCGAATGTGTGGGTGCGATCGGTGCTGTAGCGCATCTGCGAGAGCGGAATGCGGAACTCGGCCGTCCAGCCCAGCGTGTCGATCTGGGTGGCAACATCCCACACGCCGTCCCACGCATCGTCTTCGTTGCCGCCGTTGGAAACGGCGAGATCCATCTTCACGCCGGCTGCATTGACGCCAAACTCGTAGCCCGTGCGGCGATCATGATATGAATCGATGAACAGCCAGATCATGTCGGAGGGCGTGAACGTGTCGCGCCGCTCGAGCAGGCGAATGATGCTGTCCGGATGCGCATCGAACGCGCGCACGAACACGTAGAGATTCGCCGCGTCGTATGCGACCTTCGCTTCGGTGCGAAAGCGCGGCTGCTTGCCTTCCGTGGGCTGCCACTGTGTAAAGGCGGAAATCACGGGCGCTTCGCGCCACACGCCGTCGTCGTCCTTTCCGTCGATCACCGGCGCGGTGCGTGCGCGCGTTGCACTGACGCCCGAATCGGTGGGCGCCCCGATGCGAACGGGCATGGTCCTGTCGGGCCGCGGAGGAGGAGCCGTTTGCGCGGTGAGCTGTTGGCCGAGGCCAAGGAGCAGCAGTGCGGCGGAAACACGAAACATTGATTCGTCCGATGGTGGTGGAATCCCTGTTTGATGCCGTACGGGTTGAATTGGTTGAACAGTTTCATGCAAAGAAAAAAACATTGTGGCGAGCGGGGCGCTTTCAGCACCCCTTGCACTTCTACAAGAGGCGACGTAAGCTCCTGCAGAAGCGAACAGGGAACCCCACATGACCGAAAAACTGGACCTGCCCCAGGGCACGCTCGACCTCCTCATCCTCAAATCGCTCTCTCTTGGCCCGCAGCATGGCTGGGCGATCTCGGAGCGCATCCACCAGGTGTCGCAGGCCACACTGCAGATTCCGCAGGGCAGTTTGTACCCCGCGCTGCATCGGCTCGAGCGACAGGGATGGATCGGCTCGGAGTGGGGCACATCCGACAACAATCGTCGCGCAAAATACTATGAGCTCACGCGTGCCGGCCGGAAACAGCTCGGCGTGGAGGCGGCGGCGTGGGAGAAGCTCACCGCCGCAGTGGCCCTCGTGATGAAGATGGCCTGACCATGTTCACCGACCTGCGTTTCCGGCTGCGGGCCATGTTCCGCAAGAGCGCCATGGAGCGAGAGCTCGACGACGAGCTGCGCTTTCATGTGGAGCACGAAACCGAGAAGCACGTGCGTGCAGGGATGTCGCCGGCCGACGCCAGGCAGCGCGCGCTTGCGGACTTTGGTGGAATGGAGCGCATCAAGGAAGACACCCGCGAGGCGCGAGGCATCATCCTGATGCAGACCATTGCGCAGGATCTTCGCTACGCACTTCGTGGCCTGCGGCTGCGGCCCGCCTTCAGCGCGGCAATCGTCCTCACGCTCGGACTCGGCATCGGCACCAACGCCGCGATGTTCGGCATCATCGATAAGCTGATGTTCCGGGCGCCGAAATTTCTGGCCACGCCCGAGCGTGTACATCGTGTGTACACGAAGTACCTGTATGAAGGACAGGATGCCGGCGGCGACGGTTTCTCGTTCGCGCGTTTCATCGACTTTTCGCGCATGACGACGTCATTCGATCATGTGGCGGGCATTTCGTATCAGACGCTCGCCGTCGGATCGCGTGATGAGGCGACGGAAATGAGCGTCGGCATGGTGAGTGCCGACTTCTTTTCCCTGTTTGATGCCCCGCCCGTGCTGGGCCGGTATTTCACGCGCGACGAGGATGCTCCGCCAGCCGGGGTGTCCGTCGTGGTCCTCGGCCACGCGTTCTGGCAGGTGCACTACGGGGGAACGAACGTGTTGGGCAAGACCATTCGCATTGGCGATGCGGTTTACACCATTATCGGCGTGGCGCCTGAAGGATTCGTCGGCACGTCCGAGCACACCCAGCCAGCTGCGTTCGTTCCGCTCACCACGTTTGCCGCGCTTCGCGGGCCGAATGCCCTGACGAACTACAACTGGACCTGGATGGACATGATCGTGCGGCGCAGGCCGAATGTGTCCGTCGTGGCGGCAAACGCGGACCTGACCAATGCGTTCCGGTTGAACTGGGCGGCAGAGGAGGCATTCAGCACGGCACAGGCGCGAGCCCATGGAAATCCGGTGCGGAAAGGTCCGACCGCGCAGGAATCAAAGGCGCATGCGGAGGCAGGGCCGCTGCTCATGTCGCGTGGGCCGCAGGCCGATCAGACAGCACACGTCGCGACATGGGTCATGGGTGTCGCGCTCATCGTGCTGCTCATTGCCTGTGCGAACGTCACCAATCTCCTTCTTGCGCACGCCGTGAAACGCCGTCGTGAAATTGCGCTTCGCCTTGCGCTTGGTGTCACACACCGGCGACTGCTGCAACAGCTGCTCACGGAAAGCCTGCTGCTCGCGCTGCTCGGTGGCGCTGCCGGAATTGTCGTCGCCGAAGGCGGCGGCCGCCTCGTGCGCGGATTATTTCTCCGCGGAGAAGAGGCCGGCGTGCTCATTGCCGACAGCCGCTCAATGTGGTTCGTGTCGATCGTGACGTTCATCGTTGCGATTCTCACCGGCCTTGCGCCGGCATTTCATTCGCTTCGCGGCGACGCGGCGAATGCCCTCAAGGCGGGATCACGCGAGACCAGCTACCGAAGCTCCGGCATGCGCACCGGCCTGCTGCTGTTTCAGGGGGCGCTGTCCGTTGTGCTCCTGGTGGGGGCCGGACTGTTCGTGCGCAGCCTGTCCAACGTTCGCGGACAGCGGCTCGGTTACGACATTGTGCCTGTCGCATACGCCGAGGTGGCCGAGCGGGGCACAAAGTTCACCACGGCCGAGATGCATACGCTGACGGAACGCATGGTGTCAGCCGCCAACACGGTGCCTGGGGTGCGCAGTGCGAGCCTCGCCATTTCGGTACCGTTCTGGAGCAGCGAAGGGCGGGGCGCGCCAACCGTGCCGGGTCGTGATTCGTTGCGCAAGCTTGGGCGATACGGTTTGCAGGCCGGTTCAGCTGCCTACTTCGAGACTGTGGGCACGCACATCATTCAAGGTCGCGGCTTTGCCGAGTCCGACGTGGCCAACTCGCCGCCAATCATCGTCGTCAACGAGGCGATGGCGAACGCCATCTGGCCCGGCCAGAATGCGCTGGGGCAGGTGATGCGCATCGGGCCCGACAGCAACCCGTACATGACCGTGGTGGGCGTGGCGGAAAACATGCGCGTCGATGATCTCTCCGGCAAACCGGAGTTCTGGTACTACCTGCCTACCGAGCAGTATGCTCGGCAATTCGGCCGGTTGAATCCGGCGATGTTCATTCGTGTGGCGGGGCGCGCCGACGACTACACCGAGGCGCTGCGCAAGCGTCTCCAGCAGGAGATGTCGGGCGAATCCTACGTAAAGGTGGTGTCGCTTGCATCGCTCGTGGCCAACCGGCAGCGTTCGTGGGATTTCGGAGCGAAGATGTTCACGGGGCTGGGTGCGCTCGCACTGGTGCTGGCCGCCATTGGTCTTTACAGCGTCGTGGCGTACATGGTTGCGCAACGGACGCACGAGCTGGCGGTGCGTATCGCGCTCGGCGCCGGCTTCGGTGACGTTATGCGGATGATCGTGATGCAAGGTGTGGTGTTCGCAACGATCGGTATCGTGGCAGGCACGGGCATCTCGGTACTCGTGGGCAGGTGGGTCGAGCCGTTGCTGTTTGCGCAGAAGGCCAATGACCCGGTTGTATATGGCTCTGTGGCGGGGGTGCTGCTGCTGGTGTCCGTGGCGGCGACATTGCGGCCGGCGTTGCGGGCGAGCCGAGTTGATCCGATGACGGCGCTTCGTGGTGATTGAGGCGCTGTCATCCGCAGTCAGGGCAGCAGTGGCCAAGCGATTGGTAAACGATTCGTACGGTCTCACTTCGTTCGTGCGGGATTGCAGGGTGTTCGTATTCGTGGCGATTGAGCAACTGTCATCCCGCAGTCACAGCAAACCGCAGAGCAACTGTCATCCCGCAGTCGCGAAGCGACTGTCGGGAGATTCCAAACGGATCTCGTGGCCGGTCTGGCAAAAAAATCCGTACGGTATCTCCCGACACTCACTTCGTTCGTGCGGGATGACAGCTGTCAGTACGTAGCTCGTGCCGGATGACAGCTGTCAGTACGTAGCTCGTGCGGGACGACAGCTGCCCGTGCACCACCCCTCACGGCTGCAGCGCACCGCCCAGCTGGTCGCGGCCCTTGTCGCGATACGGAATGCCCTTGACCATCCAGTCCGGCGCCGGCTTGTCCAGCAGCTTGTTGTCGAAGAACTGCTGCATGCGCATCGCGATGTCCTTCTGATTCGCACGCGACGCTGGATTGTGTACGTCGTTGTTGTAGTCGATGAAGTACACCTCCTTGCCCAGGCGGCGCATACCGACGAAGGTCTCGATGCCCTGATACCACGGTACCGCATCGTCCGCATCGTTGTTCATGATGAAGAGCGGCGTGGTCACCTTGTCCAGCCAGAACAGCGGGCTGTTCTCCATGTAGCGCATGGGGTACTGCCAGATGCTGCCGCCGATGCGGCTCTGGGTATGCTCGTACTGGAACGCGCGTGCCACGCCGCTGCCCCAGCGAATGCCACCATACGCGCTGAACATGTCGACCACGGGTGCACCGGCCATCGCGGCCGCGAACATGTTGGTCTGCGTGATCATGTACAGCGTCTGGTATCCGCCCCAGCTCTGGCCCTGGAGCCCGAGCTTCTTCGGATCCACGTAGCCGCGCTGCAGGAGCATCTGCACACCGGGCACGATGCTCTTCATCGCACTCGGGCCGGGATAGCCGATCTCGTAATGAATGTCGGGCTCGAAGACGAGATATCCGTTGCTCGCGTAGTGTGTGGGGTTGATGACGTTGCGCCCGTTGGGCGGCACGTACGCATGCAGGTTGTTGCTCAACTGCTCATAGAAGTACGAGATCATCGGATACTTCTTGCCGGGATCGAAGTTCTCGGGCTTGAACAGCATGCCCTTCTGCTCCGT
>JAQBPY010000216.1 GCA_028287285.1 Gemmatimonadota bacterium | reverse complement strand
AGCGCCTCACCCAGTTGCATAGCGACTTCGACGAGCCGGGCATCACGCACCCATGTCTTTGCGTCGAGAAGCTACTTCCGTTTCTTCTCGGGCAGGCCCTTCTTCGCGCCGGCACCTTCCTCGTCGTCGCCTTCACTCTCCTCGTTGCCCCATTCAGCCAATCGCTTCTCTAGCGCATCGGACACCGTGGCGAACCCCGTGTACAACTTGTCACCGTACTCCTCGTACAGCGCCGAGCGAATGTCCTCGTCGCCCGACGTAAACCGCAGCGCCTCGATGGACTTTAGGGTGAGCCGGCTGTGCAGACGCAGGGGACGCTCGAGCGTCACCTTCCAGTAGCCGAAGGCCGCGTTGGGAAAGATCTTGGATTCTGGCGCCTCCTCGAAGTCAAGAAAGACGCGATTGATGCGCGCGATGTCCTCGGGCGCAAGCTCGCAGTTCTTCTTGCCGAGGTTCTTGCGCAGCGGCTTGAACCACTGCGTGGCATCGATCAGTTGCACCTTCCCCTTGCGATACGCCGGCTTCCGATTGGACAATACCCAGATGTACGTGGCGATCCCGGTGTTGTAAAACAGGTTGAGCGGTAGCGCGACGATGGCCTCGAGCCAGTCGTTTTCGATCAGCCAGCGCCGGATGTTGCTCTCGCCTTGCCCCGCATCTCCCGTAAACAGTGATGAGCCATTATGCACCTCGGCGATGCGGCTGCCGAGCGCCGACCTGTCGTTCATCTTCGACGCCATGTTGGCGAGGAAGAGCATCTGCCCGTCGCTCGAACGGGTGACGAGCGACAGCTCCTCGCCATGATGCATGACCTTGAAGCGCGGGTCACGCATACCATCCTTGCCGCCCATCGCCTCGAGATCCTTCTTCCAGCTCTTCCCGTACAGCGGATTGGCGAGCATGAAGTCGAACTCTCGCGCCGGAAACGCGTCGTGCGAGAGCGTGGACCACTCCGCGCCACCGACGATGTGGTCGGCGTTCTCGCCTTCGCCCTTCAACAGCATGTCCGCCTTGCAGACGGCGTACGTCTCAGGATTGATCTCCTGACCGTACAGGAGCGCCTTCACCGCCTGTCCGCGCTTCGCGCCAATGGCCGTGAGCGTCTCCTCGGCAACCGTCAACATGCCGCCGGTGCCGCAGGCGCAGTCGTAGAGCAGATAGGTTCCCGACTTGATCTCGTTCTCGATCGGGAGGAACACGAGGTTCGCCATCAGGCGCACGGCATCGCGCGGCGTCCAGTGCTCGCCGGCCTCCTCGTTATTGTCCTCGTTGAACTTGCGGACCAGCTCCTCGAACACCGTCCCCATCGCATGGTTGTCGATCCCCGCGGGTGAGAGGTCGATCGTCGGATCGAGGAACTTGCCGATCAGCGTGCCGAGCGAGTCCGAGCGCGAGAGTGTCTGGAGCTGATTGCGGAACTTGAAGTTCTCGAGGATGTCCTGGACGTTCTGCGAGAAACCGTTGAGGTAGTCCTCGCAATCGGCCAGGAGGCGCTGCTGGTTGCCGCGTGACGTCAGGTCGCGCAGCGTGAACTTTGACGTGTTGTAGAACGCCTGGCCGGACGCATCGCAGAGAGCCGCGCGCTGTTCCGTGATGCCAGCGGCGTCGAGCATCTGCCTGGTGTCGAGCACCTGCTGCTTCGTGGGCTCGAGGACGGCATCCATGCGTCGGATAACGCACATGGGGAGGATTACATCCGGGTACTTGCCGCGCTTGAAGAGATCGCGGAGGACATCGTCGGCGATGCCCCAGATGAACGAGACGATCTTGTTGTGGGTCGCTTGATCCATGCAGAGTGCGGCGAGTTGAGGCTGTCGAGCGAAGGCATGACAAGAGTACCGCCACGCCATCACACTTACCAGACGCAGGGCCGCTATCAGACGAGAGGCCCGTGACCATCGGTTTTATCCGGCGAATGGAAAAGGCCCGCCAGGTCCTCACGACCTGGCGGGTCTCGCGCGACCGTAGCAGCAACCTGTATCCCGCCCGCATCACTCGATCAGGGCTGTCGATGTCGAGGGTGCGTGCCGACGGCGATGTTCAACGACACGAATCGTGTCTCGAAAACGCCACGGACACCAGCCTCGATCGCGTCAGCACGCCGCTGCAACGTGCTTCGCTTTCCGTGTCTTCCCGTTGTAGGAGACAACGGCGAATGCTCCCACGTACGGCGACGGGCAACTCTGGCCGTAGTCATCCCTGACGGTGCCGTCGCCCCCGAACGGTCCCCGCCCGATGCGGCATCACCACGCCACCTCCTTGAGCACGAAGGCGAACCTCTCCACATGCATGACACCAGGCGGGAAACCGGAGCCGACCGTCTGAACCCGTAAGATTTGGCAGGTTTCTCCATTCCAAACTGGCACGTCTGCGAAGCGAATCACTTAACCGATATCCATTTCTGTACGGCGTCCCGCCAGAAGTTGATCCCGCCCGCGACAGGCTTTGCGGCTTCGGCGACGATGGCTAGCGCCGTCTGCAGCCGGACGCTCCACCGCTGCGGATCCCACGCACTCGACGGGCGGTCCTGCGCGGCGTCGCTCAGGAATTGCGCGAGCACGATTGCAACTAGATCCTCAGGCACTGTCGCTAATTCCTGTATGAGGTAGATGCTAGCATTCGACGTCCGGCTCGTGAGCGGACGCCTGCCTGATACGAGGTAGGGTCCGCGCGCATGCCCGCCCGGCAAGCGACTGAGGATCACGCGAGCCCGCGCATAGTCATAGCTCAGTAACATACTCTCGACTGCGAGCGAGTCGGACTCGCTATCCGCAACGGGCACCTGGACCGGGGCGTACGTAACGTGTAGCCGTTTCACCGCAGCACTATCCTTTCCGAAGGCTGCCGCGTAGTTCGTCGTTGTCTCCGTCTGTCGCACATACTCTCGGAGGACCGCGCGGTAACGAGCCAGGTTCTGCGCGCTCGGCTTCGAGGCGAAGAGCACGTACGTATATCGGGCATAGCCAGAATCCTCTTGCGCCCCAGGCAGGAGAAGCGCGCGAGCTGCCAGGTCGCTCGCTCCGCGAGCCGAGTCCCTTCGAATCGGTGGGATGATCGCCACGCGCGCGCTGCATTCCGCGACAAGGTGGTCATTCAGAGTGGCTCGCACGTTGATCGACTCCACCCCCAGCGCAGCGCCCGTTGGTCGCCACCACACGGCCGGTCCGGTTCCCGTCACGGTCCCGGCAGCCGCTGACCAAGTGTAGCGGTAGGATGTGTCGAACGGCACCACGGCCGCAACGATCCGCACAGAGTCGAAGCGGGATGCGCTCATCGGCGACGGGATGCACCATGCAGTCGTGTCGCGCTCAAAGAGTGCCACTGCGTCCGGTCGGCCGTTGGCATTCTGAGCGGAGGCCCGAACGCCAATACACAGCACGAGGCCCGCGACGCCTAGGACGGCATCACGGCATAACTCGGAAGGCACATGCCTACTCCTCACGATCAGCTCCTTGATTCTGGTGCCGCGCTAGCCCCCATCGGATTCCGTACACCAAAGCGCCGACGATTCCCACAATCACGATGGTCACGTCGGAACTCGGCCAGTCGGGGATGGGGGACGTAAGATACAGCCCGATCTCAACGAGCAGCGATAGAAAAAAAACGATGCCTACTGGAATGATGGCGCTCTTCATGATGATTGTGGGCGGATGACTATACCCGAGAAGAGTTTGGAACAGACTGGTGCCCGAGCCGACGTGATGCGCATCGAAACGGAACCGCCAATTGGTCACCTAAGCGGCGTGCGATTTGACGCGGGATTCGCTTGGCGTCCTGCCGCCGACAAGTGGATGCGAGGCCTATGTCGTAGGGTGGGAAGCCACCGGGAGCGATGGTGGACCGCGTGTCAGCAGTCGTCAAGAGCGTCGACGTCGCGGCGACCGCTAGCACCGCGCTCGTACCTCGCTTGTTGCCGCCAAAAGCTATAATCTCGTGTGTGTTCGAAGGCAATGGCCTTCTCCCACAAAGTTGGTTACACCGGTTACCGATAGAGGCGCTATCAGCTCTCCCGGTTGCAGAACAGGATTCAGAACGCATTCGTCGCCACGTGTGCGGCTCGCGCGTATGTCCGCAATCGTCGGCCTCAAGATTGATCGGTTGTTTTGCCGCCGCTCAACGGGAGTCTTTACGTACCGCCGCAAATACTGTCGAAGTCCTTCGTCACTTGCGAGTTTGCGTCCGATGTCGCCAAAGAGTATTCGGCGTCGACAGTATCGTAAGGCCCGTCGTGCCGAACAGCCAAGCCGTACACTGCGTTCGAGCGCTCACGCTGTGCTCAACACTCCCCGAGTGCCCAGCAGTTTGGCGCTATCCTATAGCCGCGAGCGCCGTTACCCGGCGCCGACGAGCTGGAAGGCGGCCCAGTAGAGCGGATCGGCCCACCGAGACTGCCACCCTGGGACGTCTCCCCCTGTGCGCAGATCCTGTTGCGCGCGTCGCAGCGCCTCCGCTTTGCTCATCGCGGGCCCCGTTGGCCCGAGCCAGTGCGCATAGAAGCGAGCTATCAGGGCGCCTGCGGCCGGGCTCTCGACGCTCCAGAGGCTCACAAGCACGCTGCGTGCGCCTCGCGCCAGAAGTGCCCGCTGGAATCCGACGGTTCCTTCCTCCTGCGTAAGCTGCCCCAAGCCCGTCTGGCACGCCGAGAGCACCACGAGCTCGGCCACGAGCGGCGGCACGTCGTCGAGCAGCGCGCCGACCGTCAACAGACCGTTGTGCGCGCGGTCTGGGGCGAGCGCGACGTACGAGGAGCGCACCAACCTCTCGCTTCCGAAGGCCACCCCGTGCGTCGCCAAGTGAACGAGTGAGGCGGTAGGCAGTGCTCGGCGGACGGCGGTCTCCGTCGCCGCTGTGTCTTCGAGAATCGTTGCCGGAATCCCCGCCGCGCGAAGCTGGGCGCCAACAGTGTCCGCTTCTCGCTGCATCCAATCCTGCTGTTTGAGTGTTGGCACAGGCATCCGGGGGTTCCCCACGATCAACGCTAGCGCCCGTGGTGATTCGACGCTGAACGGGGACGGCCGTGCCTCAGCAGCGGCCACGGAGCGTAGGGAGGGCGCGTAGCGCAAAGCGTAGCGAATGCCTAATGGGACGGTATCTTCGCTTAGGGCCACCGGCATTGGAAGCGCAGCGAACGGTACGAGGCCGAGGACACCGTGCGGTACCACTATGAGCTCCGTCCCGGCAGGCACCCGCGCCGCGAGGTCATGCGGTATCAGCACCTGCGCGAGCATCCGAGCTGCACTGTCGGTGGCGATGCGGGGCGTCGGGCCAGTGGATATAGCTGCTCCTCCGCGTACTTCGTCGGCCCCAAGTCCGGCTCGGAGTGCCGCAACGAGCGTCGCAAGACTATCCCGCGAGATTCCGACTCGCGCAGCAAGCGTGACTGCACCGTCGCGTGTAAGCAGCCAAGTTGTCAGCGAGTCCGTACCCACCGAGTAGTAGAGTAAGGCTGCGCGCCGGGCGCGGAGCGGCGCAAGCAATCCGTGAGCCTCGGTGGCGAGATCGACCTTCGCTGATTCGGGCGCTACAGTCGCGTCGGCACGCTGTCCGCTGGCGAGAAGAGCCCGCAAACCCTGAGCGCGTCCCCGCTCGGCTGCTGCGAGCGCGGCGTATGTGTCGCCGCGCGCGACCAGCGTTGCCGCCCACTCACTGAAGAGTGTGGCATCTCGCTCAGCTACCACGATGCGGTTCGCGTCTTCGCCGACGCGTCCCGTCGCCGTAGCCAACGCCGTAGCCGCTGAATCGTAGTATTCCGAGGCTAACTTCAGGCCTTGGGAGCCGCCTGTCGCACGGTGAAACGCGGCGATGCGATACAGCGTATGAGACAGTCCGAGCGCATCGCCGGCAATGGACCACTCGCTGCTCGCATTAAGGTAGTGAACGAGTGCCGAGTCGCGCGCAGGAAGCCGTGCATAACTGTCGCCCATCGCCTCCTCAAGGCTTGCCCGCACAGCTGCGCGGGACTGTCCTTCAAAGCCACCACCATACAGGCCATTCAGCGCGTCAGCGGCGCTCGCAATGGTGTCGAGCGCTTCGCGCGGTCGGCCGAGGTCATTGAGGGCACGTGCGACATCTAGCATCGACTGGCCCATGTCCTCTAAAATCTGGTCAAACCCCGTAATGTGACGGTTCTTCAGCAACACGTGCTGAAGTGGCAGTGCACGGCCGAGATAGCGAAGTGCCGAATCAGGACGAGCCGCAACACGACCGTAGAGACGTCCGAGAGCTGCAATGAGCGCGGTCTGTTCATCGACGTCGTACTGGCTGGAGGCGATTGCCCACTTGAAGTAGTATGCCGCCGAATCGACTCGACCAAGGCCTTGATGCGCTCGCGCTTGCGCCGCCAATGCAGCTACTCTGCGGTCGCGTGGATCGGTGCTTCCGCCGAGACGATAAGTATTGTAGATACGCGGGGCCGGAGCGCTTAAGATAGCGTGGACACTCGAGTCCACGCGCGCACTGCTCGGTAGTCTCTCAAAGAGAATGGCGAGCGCCGCGCGGCTGTATGTTAGCGCCGAGTCGAGTTGACTTCGCCCACGATAGAGGTTCGCAATAGAGATCTGCGCTGCTACGAGCTCCTCCAAGTCTCCGACGGAAGCCTCAAGTCGTGCTCGCACCTTTATTAAGCTGATCGCGCGAATGTCCGGAGCTATGCTATCATCTCTCCATGTATCGAAAAGCATTCTCCTGACGGCCGCCAGACTATCCGCAATTGAGCGTGACGCCAGAAGCTCGGCCTGTCCACGCATTTCGTGATAGATTCGGACCGAATCTCTGTTTCGGTTGGGCTGACCGTTGTCGGCTGGTCCGAAGTGCTGGGCGATTTCTTCGGCGATCTGAGCCTGAGCAGCGAAGTCGCCGCGCGCGCTCTGAATCGCTAGCGCCTCACGAAGGTTGTTAAGCACAGAGTCTGGGACATCTTGTTCGCCGTACTGCTGTGACATGTGGGCTCTGCCGATGTGGAACAGCGACGTAGCCACGAGTCCCGAGTCGCCAATCGCGCGCCGGATGGTCAGGGCTCTTCGGAGAAGGTCGAGCTGGACTCGCTTGAGTTCTGCAACGATTGGTCGCAGGCTGTCCTTTGTCGCGTCCTGCTTAGCCCACCAAAACTTGCCTCGTACGTCCCAATGCAGACTTCCCGCGGCGACGCCTGCGTCGTCCAATGCCGTGGCTTCACCGCGAAGATCGCCGAATAGCCGTGAAGCCTTTGCGGCTTCCTCGTACATCACGAGCGATGCCCTCTGAAACGTCTCGAATCCGACGGCGGACATCTGGTTGGCAAGCCAGCGCATCATGTCGCCCTGCGACGGCTCGTGAGTCCCAACGGTTGCGTGTCGCGCAATAGTCGCGGCCTCCTGTAGCGATTGCATCGTGGAATCCAGCATCTGATCAAGGCAGCGGCTTCTCGTGCCGCACCCATTCCGTTTTTCCCGGAATTGTTGAGCAATGAGGCCCAGCGTTCGGACCGACGCCCATCTTGTGCCACGTGCCCGGTCGATGCGCAACGCGATTCGGTAGGATGCTATTGCGGAGTCGGGTTTCCCTAGACGCACGAATATGTCTCCGAGCACCGATCCCATGTCGCGCTCGCCTACGACGTCTTTCGCGGCGCGGAAGCCACGGCGTGCGATGCGTCCGAAGGCTACGGCACTATCAAGCAATGTCTTGTCACTCTGAGTTTCGGCTCGCTGCATATACACGAGTGCGAGCCCATTGCTACTGAGCGCGAGACCACGCGTCCCTGATGATGCCCGCTGCAGGGCGGCCGCTTGACGATAGAACGTTTCAGCGCTGTCAAGCTCACCGCGCAGGTACCACACGTAAGCGGCCGAGTCGAGCATATCTGCCCGGCGCAGCGGCAGATTAGCACGTTCGTACTGCGTGGCAGCTTCCGTCCAGAGGACAGTAGCAGCGTGCCAACCGCGCGTGCTTTGTGCGCTGAAGACGCTGGAAGCGCTACGGTCAAGCTTCTCCGCGCTGTCCTTAGCGGTTTGTGCGTGTGCAGTCCGCGGCACGCATGGAAGCCAGATACCAAGTGCGAGCATGATGCTCCCGACACGACGTCCTGCGGAGGCTACAGATGACATAGTATCAGTCTCGGTTAGCTTCGAACTTCTGTCTTCACAGTGCGAATCGCCGTCGAGTGCCACAGGTTTCGGGGCGCTCAGCGACGGGTGTCGGCCCGCTCGCACATCCCCTAGATCATCGTTGAGTGAGTTGCACCTTAACTTATTTCCGCCCCACTAACGTCAGCGAACGGGCCCTACAAGCAGACATTGATCGCTCGTGTCCCCGGTGCGCCACACGCGGCAACACGCGAAATGCTCGGTCCGGATCGAGATGTGATCGGGCGAGATTATGCACTCGTTCGCGTATACGGTATTGCAGTAGTCTCAAATCCGCGCGCAAGTGTAACATCTTGTGCGCCAAGAATTGTGTCAAATACGGCTGCCTGGGAGAACGGCACGCGTCGCTAAGGTCGCAAGCTTCGCGAGCTCGGGCTAGCCTTAGGGCGAGATGCGAACGAGGAACAGTCGCTTGGGTCGGCGCTACGGCATGCGTCGAAGTCGGCGGCGTGCGTGCGGGAATGACGGCCCGGCGAGTTGGGCTTAGTGCCAAGCATGGTGCCAAGACGAGAAAAGCACCCCCTGCGGAGTGCTTATTCTACCCTTCTTCCCTCTATAGCAGGGGCGGGACTCGAACCCGCGACCCCGGCATTATGAGTGCCGTGCTCTAACCAGCTGAGCTACCCTGCCCCACAACATGTCCCGACGTCGCGCAACCAGCCTCGACCGCCCAGGAACGTACACCCAATATCACAACCTTCCCTCACCGAAACAACTCAGCCGGCCCTCGCGGACCGGCCAGTTGTTCGTTTCATAGCGGGGGCGGGATTTGAACCCGCGACCTTCGGGTTATGAGCCCGACGAGCTACCAGGCTGCTCCACCCCGCGTCAGTATTTCAATAGTAGTCGTGCGCAGTACGAAGTCAAGATTTTGGAGGGAATCCGCGCACCATCAGCGCCTGCACTTCCTCCCAGATCGACGGCACCACCTCGACCCCCTCGGCCATGCTCCGTACCCGCGTCTCGAGGGTCCGCTCGCCGGGAAACCGCACGCCGTCGCCAGCGAGGTGCAGATCCTCGATGATGCGATCCAACACCGACGTCGTTTCCTCGACGGCCCCGTGCATCGACGGGTCGAGGGCGAGAAAGACCTGCGACTGCCCGGTCTCGTCGGTGGCGCTGCGCGTGATCTCGTGCGTCGCGCGGCCGCCTGAGAGGAGCGCGGCAATCATATCGAGCATGACGGCCAGCCCTGAACACATCCAGTATCCCATCGGCAGGAGTCCCCCCCTCGCTTCGATCGAGGCGGGATCACGCGTGAGCTGTCCGTGTTCGACGTAGCCGCCGACGACGG
>JAQBPY010000193.1 GCA_028287285.1 Gemmatimonadota bacterium | reverse complement strand
AGATTATCCGCAGCGGATCGTCGACACCTCACGCTCCATACACGCGGACGCGCTTCTTATCCCGGGCTCGCCGATCATGAACAGTAGAACGGCAGCTTGCGCACGACCTCCGCGCCGAGATCGACATTGACGGTCGTGTCGGCCCAGGCATAGATGAAGGGCGGATAGGGCGGAATCGTATCAACGATCGTGGCGCTCACCTTGTGCATGCCCGCTCCGACACTGAAGCTCCGATACGCCTTGTATTTCCGAGCCCCCGTTGTGACGACCGGCGACGTATCGGCACCGACGCCAAACCACAGGGTGTCCCGACCAACTTGTACGTTGTCGATGGAGAAATTCACTGGGTATGCGTTGCCACAAAAGGGCGCGTCTACCACAAAACGGACGCGTGTGCTGACCGGAGGCTCCGTCGAGCCGCAAGCAGCCGTCAACATCGCCGCCACCAGGACAAGGCGTGGGGCTTTCACGAAGTGGTGCATAGTTCGAGCGTTGCAACGAGTGTCATCAGCTCTCAGGCAAAGCGCGCCGAACCGCGACGCGATTACCAACATGCAGATGATTCGTGGTACCTGCCAGAGTGCGCCTGGGTCGGCCGTGTCAGTTTCGGCCTCGCGGCGAGGTTGCCGTGCAACGAAGCATCAGTGATCTCCAGGAATCACTCTCGCGGACGCACGAACCGGACATTCCGGTTCCGCTCGCCCATGTCGACCGCGAAGCCAATCACCTTTCCAGTCGCATCCCGCTCGAAAGCAACGGCCATGCTCCCGCCGGCGCGAAACTCGTCACCGAAAGCACGTACCATCGGGAAGGAGCCACGCTTGAAGTTGCGCAGGACGAGCGATGTGTCGCGCACGCTCACCTGATAGGTGACGGACAGCTCGCTGTTCTCGTAGTCGCCCACGTAGTCCGCGATGCGCAGCGGTCGCTCACCCACGAGATCCACGCGAGGGGCCTTCTTCCCACGATAGACCAGGCCGCCCGGCTCGAATGTCATGGACGCACCGTAGTCCTCGACCCAGAATTCGCGCGACGAGCGCATGGTCATCGGGAATTCATCCTCCCCCGACGCGCGGACGCGGAGGATGTCGCCGTCGCGACGCACGTTCACATACCAGGCGGGACCAAGCCTGTAAACGCCGACGTAGCTGTCGAGCGGCGCCGCGCCGACGGCCTCTCCCGCGGCGGCAGCAGCCTTCGCCGGCGGCGCTGCAGGTACGAGGTCCTTCGCAAAGAAGATCTCGCTCAGCCCAATGCCCGCCGCGTCGGAATTGATTCCCGCGTTCGAGAGGATCACCACGCCGCCGCGCAGGGTCGGGAAGTAGACCGTGAAGCTCGTATATCCCGCCCAGGAGCCATTGTGCGTGATCATCGGAACGCCACGCCATGTGTCGACCAGTACGCCGAAGCCGTACTTCACCGGGCTGCCATCATTCAACCGGCCCGGCTGGAGCGTTCGCTCGACCGCGCTTCTTCCGCCAACGGAATAAGTGCCAAAGTTGACGACCCACTTCGCGAGGTCGTCGACGGTAGTGAACAACGAGCTCGAGCCCTGCGCGAGCAGGCCGTTCGCCACGAGGTTGAAGCTCGAGTCGCGCTCCTGGCTATATGAATACGCCCGATTGGGAATTACGTCGCCGAGGCGAGTGCGGAAATGCGTGTTCGCCATGCCGAGCGGGCGGAAGATGTTCTCATCGGTAAAGGCGCGGAACGACTTGCCGGACACGCGCGCCACCACTTCCGCCAGCAGGTTGTAATTCGTGTTCGAATACGTATGCTCGGCGCCCGGTACAAAATTCAGGGTGCGCTGGTTGTACGCGAACCTGAGGATGTGGTTGAATGCAATGACGTCTCCATCGTTCCAGCCGGCCAGTTGAAGCATGCCGGGCCAGTCGCGCAAGCCGCTCGTATGGTGGAGCAGGTGCTCGATGGTGATCGGCGGACCAAAGGCATACATCTCGGGGATGTATTTCCGGACGTCATCCGTGAGGTTGATTCTGCCCTGATCGATGAGCATCGACACCGCGAGTCCCGTGAACTGCTTGGAGACCGACGCGGCGTCGAACACGCTGGACGTCGTGATGGGAATCCCGTGCTCCAGGCTCGCGTAGCCGTAGCTCTTGCGGAAGACCACCCTGTTGTCGCGAATGACGGCAAGGGCGAGCCCCGGTTGCACGCCCTTCTGGTAGCGCGCGAAGAGCGAGTCAACGCGCCGTTCGAGGGCGGCGGCGTCCTGTGCGTGCAGCGGTGCGGCGGCAACAACGCACAGGACGAGGGCAGGGCAGGCACGACGGAGGCGCATTCGACCATGAATGCGGAGCGCCGGCGCTCGCGCTATGAGCGCCGCGCGCGGCGCGTCTTCGCGCCGATGATCAGGATACCGAAGGCGAGGAGGGAGAGCGACGAGGGTTCGGGCGTGGTGTAATCGACTATATCGTAGCCGTCGTCTCCCAGGGTTGCGCTTCTCACGTAGTGCCCATTGGCATCCAGGACGTCGATGCCCGAGAGCGAGGCATTGAGCTCGGAATGTAGACCGGGATACGTGAAGCTAAGCTGCTCAGCGGACGTGGCCAAGAATCTATACAATTGCGGCGACCCCGGCAGGCCGCTAATGAAGTCGTAACCTGTCAGCGTGCGAGTGACGTTCCCGTCGGAGAACATGCCGTCTCCCGACTCGCCTGCGGAGGATAGATTTCCATTGGTAACCAGCCCCAGCGAGTACGACGAGGTCGAAGAATAGTCGGAACCGTAGAACGTTACGGACGTCGCGAAACGAAAACGGAGATAGTCTCCTATCCCCGGCGTCCCGAGCACAGTCAGTTGTCGGGAGGCGAGACCCGTTCCGAAGATGGAGAATTGGCCCGCGGCGCCACTGCCACCATCACCGTCAAAATTCGTCGTCGCGGACACACTGCGCGTGAGCAGGTCGTAGCTGCTCTGCGCCCACAAGCCCTGGTTGACGGTTTCGCAACGGCTCGAAATTGACGCCTGTCCTGGGTCAGTGACGCCCCCTCCCTGACACCAGGGGTCGTTCTGAAAATTCTCGTAAATCGCCGTGCTCACTTGTCCGGTTCCCGGTTGTGCGCTCACGCGGGGCGCGGCAGAGGCGAGGAGCAGGAGTAGAGCGACGGGAATCGAGCGGCGCATAAGCACCTGGGGTCCGGGGATCCGCACGCTACGGTCCCGCTCGGCTGGAAGCAAATACAACCGCATGTTTGTTATCGCGACGAGTTCAATTGCACCGGGCCATATATCGCGTGGCCGGCGTCGCAGCTCACGCAGTTTGAGTCGAAGTCCGGCCTCGTTTCCCTGACGCTGTCGTCCGCGCCGTAATCGGCCGCTGGACGGCCGAACAAGAGGACTACTGCGGGGACGCTGGATCGAGGGGAAGAAACGCTCCGTCGTCGACGACGCCGTTCGTCACGCGATACACGGTGATGCCGGATGGAAAGGTGAGCACGCCAGACCCCCCCGGCCCGACGACTGCCGCGGTCTGATTGAAGCGCAGCGGAATGCCCGCATATCGGAGTTGCTCGCGCACGTGCATGTGTCCACCGAGTGCGATCGCAAAGCGGCTCATGCCGACGCGCGTGAGAATCTCCAGTGCGTTCGACACGTTGTGGCGAAACTGCGATTTGCCGTTCACGGTGATCACCGACGGTGCCGGCGGCGCGTCGGAGTAGCCGTTGATCGACTCGACCGCAGTAAAGAATGGAATGTGATTGAAGGTCACCACGGGCATCTCGGCGGGAATCGTCGCGAGGTCGCGCTCGAGCCACGCCACCTGCGCGCTGTCGACGTGGCCGTAGTACCACTGGTCGTCGATGTCGACCGAATTCAAGCCGACGAAATGCACGCCGCCGTAGGTGAATGAGTAGTAGTCCGGCCCGCGATAGTGCCGGTACATGGCGCGGCCGTACAAGGGATGCGAGCGCTCCACCTTCGACTGGGCGCGCTCGATGCCGAAGTTCTCGTGGTTTCCGGGGACGGTCCACACGGCATTCCGGAATGTCGCGACCTCGCGCGCGAAGAGGTCGTAGTAACCGGTGGCCTCCGCCTCGTTCACGCGTAGCGCATCGCGTACGAGGTCGCCGGTAATGATGACGAAATCCGGATTCACCGAATCGGCCATCGCGCGAAAGCGCCGAGTGCGCGCGAGGGACGCCGGTGATATGTGCGTGTCGGAGGCGTGAATGAAGGTGAAGCTCGTCGGTGCACGTTCGGGCTCGAGCGCGAAGTCCGTATTGCGCTCGTCGGCGGAATGCCAGAAGGAGCCAACGATGCGGAATCCGTTCGGCACGGAGACGAACACGATGCCCGTCGGTCCGCGCGCGATGCCAAAGCGTCCCGAGGCGTCGGTCTTCTCGACGGCGTCCTGGTTGGAGACAACGACGTTGGGCACGCCCCGCTCTCCCGGGTCGCGCACGCCATTGCCATTGGTGTCCTCGAAGACCACGCCTGCAACGGAAACCTGCGCGCGTGCGCTGGCGGCGAGCGCAAGAAGCGCGAGGACGGTTCGAATCATGGTGGGCTCGCTTCGGGGTGGGCTACGGCCAACATGCAGAGGAAGCGTGGTACCTGCCAGACGTCGAACCGGGTCGGCGGTCTCCGTCATCGAGGTTCTGGACCTGAGTCAGACTCGA
>JAQBPY010000162.1 GCA_028287285.1 Gemmatimonadota bacterium | reverse complement strand
CCCCTGCACGTTGCATTGCCTTCACGGTGGACGATGGATACGCCGATTTCGGAACAGTGGGCGCACCGGCGTTTGCCAGCTACGACTGCCCGGTAACGGTGTTTCTGGCGACGGGATTCATCGACGGCGAGTCGTGGTACTGGTGGGACAAGATCGAGCTCGTGATCATGAATACGAGCCGTCACGCCTGCCGATTCTCTGTCGATGGCGAGGAGATTGGCCTCGATCTCTCGAGCTCGCGCGCCCGTACGCAATCGGTGGCAACCATGGTCGAATGGGTCAAGCGGGTCGACGATACCCGGAAGGACGAAGCGATTGCGCGACTCGCCGAGGCTACCGACGTCGCGATTCCTCGTGATCCACCGGCGCGATACGCTCCGTTGACGTGGGATCTGTGCCGACGACTCGAATCGGCTGGTGCGTCCTTCGGCCCCCATACCGTGTCCCATCCCGTACTGTCGAGAGTGTCGGACCAGCGTGCTTCCGTGGAGATAGCGACATCATGGGACCGGGTACGAGCCGAGCTTCGAAGTCCCGTCTCCGTGTTTTGCTATCCCGTGGGAACCTCGGCGGACATCACGACGCGGGATATCGATCTCGCGCAGCGCCACGGTCTCCGAATGGCGCTCTCGGCGATACCGGGCTTCATCACCTCCGAGGTCGCGCGGCAATCCCGGTTTGCATTACCGCGATTCGGCTATCCAGACGAATCCGATCAATTTCGCCAGATTGTTGGTGGCGTCGAACGCGCCAAGTCCCTGCTTCGCGCGAGAGTCGCTTCCTCCGGCGTCGCGATGTCGTGAGCCACACCGACCGATTTCCTTATGCGGTTCCTGTTCGTTCGCCGGGTCACCGCAGGTGGTGACACCACTCACCGTCAAGCCGGGATGTGAGCAGGTCCCCGCGCCAGAACGCTTCCATGATCGCCGGGACCCGCGAGTGGACGAGCATCCACCGGCTGCCTGACGCAGAATCCAGCACCGCCCTTCGTGACGCGAGATGCGGCAGGAAGTCCGTGTGCAGTGTGCCGGAGAGAGCCAGGACGCCTCGCTCGTACGCGTGGTGCGCCAGGTCCTCCAGCACTTCCCGCGCTGATTCATGAGCGGACACGAGTTGCAGCACCTCCCCCTGTCCCCCGCGCATGGCGTAGTAGATGTACCAGCCGATCACTGCTCCGAGATCATCCGCAACCGAGATCATGTGCAGGTCCCCCGCGTCAGTCATTTCTCGCGCGCGACCAACAAGCCACGCGGTCGATCCGTCACTGGTCATGGGCCGCAGGCTCTGATCCGATCCGAACTCCTCGAGCAGGCGTGCCAGCTCAACTGAGGTGAGCTCCTGTCGCGTCAGCGTCGACACGGGGGGGCGAAATGGACTTCTCGGCAAACGTCGAAGCGCCGTGTCGACCACGCGGATCGCAGGGCGCGTGGCGCGTACCAGCGCCGATGGGATCCTGTGCTTCAAGGTTGCGAGTACCCGTTCGGCAGGTCGCAGGGGCAGCACCCAGCGGACACTTTGAAGAGCGGATATATTCCAGCCGCGGCGCACGAACAGGGCGCCAGCACGATCCCGCACCTCGTCGACGAAGGCAACGTCCTGGTCCATCTCTCGGTAGTGGGAAAGCAGCTGTGATCCCACGCCTCCCCGTCGATCCGGGCGCACGCAGAAGTTCGAGCATATGCTTCCTCGATAGACGGATCCGTTCAATCGTAGTCGCCTGGCGACAATCCCCAGGAATCCGATGATCTGGCCGTCATCCTCGAAGACGATGCTCTCCAGTCCCTTTATTCGCATGGGATTGGTGAGGAAAACTGCCGTCAGCCACTGTCGATATTCCGTTTTTGCCGTGGTGGTTTGCGGGCGTGGATTGCCAAACGCGTCGCAATGCAACGCGATGACCGAAGCAATGTCTGACTCGGCGAACGGTCGAATTCCTCTCATCGGCTCTGCATTCTCCCTTCGAAGCGCGTCAGTGGACCGGCGGAAGGCCGCTCGGAGTCGCGAAGAATACTTTGCGACGACTGAAGGCCGGGACAACGTTGCTACGTTCGTTGCCGTGACCTGTCGCGGCGACGTTGGTCATTAGTCGGCTGAGGATGCGACAACTGTTGCGTGGTCTTGGCCGAACGTACGCCTCCGCTTCGACCCTCCGCATGACACAGGTGCGAAACTACCGTCGCAGCACCGCATGAAGCAACGTACCATGCCAGGTAACTCCGGTCTCGCCGCGGCCGGGTCGGATATAGGTGATCCAGTGCGGTTCCGGGCAAAACTCTGTCAACGATCCGACCCGGAGTGGGCCAAGTACATCGACAGGTTAGAGCGGGTCGGCTTTCCCGTACCTGCCTTCGCATTAGGCTGCTTTCCCTCCGACGCAGCCCAAGCGCGGAAGCTTGTCGTGCTCGAGCGAGAGGATGGCACGGTGGTCTGGGCGGCGGTGGCGGACGTGGGGCGGTCGAGGATCGTGCCGTGGCGACGCATCATCCGACTGCCGCGGCTGGGTCCCGGTATCACCCCGGAATTCCGCGACAGCATTGTCAGCACCCTCGCGGAACTTGCTGCCAGTGAGCGCGCATTGCGTCTGCATGTGGAGCTCTTTGAGCCCGATCCGGCTGCCCGCCGCGCGCTGACGGAAGCGCTGGCACGGGGAGATTTTGAGATGGCTCGCTATCCGCGTTCCTACTCCTCCACGGTTATCATTGATTTGAGGCCTTCGGAGGCGGGAATCCTATCCTCGTTTCACTCCAAGACGCGGCGCGACATCCGGGCCATGTCGAAGTACCCACTGCAGTGTCGCCCAATCACGGATCCCGCACTGTCCGCGCGAATGAACGATCTCCTCGGCGTCTCGATGTCGCGCACTGGGGGCCGCTTCGAGGAGACGCGATGGGCCGATGTACTGGCCTTCATTGCGACGGACCCGAGCCGGGGCGCCCTCGTGGGCGTGTTTCGCACCGACGTGGTCGGCACTGATGCACTCGTCGGGTACGTGCTTGGGTACCGACACGCGGACACCGTGCAATACAGCACCGCGGCCTGCGCGCGGCTGAACGAGATTCGCGCTCCCCTTCTGTACGCGCCCACGTGGGAATTGATGCGTTGGGGAAAACAGAACGGCGCCAAATGGTTTGATTTTGGTGGAATCACCGCTGGCTCACGCGAGAGTGGAGATCGCGCGGGAGGCATCTCGGACTTCAAGCGGTACTTCTGCGAGGAGGTGACGTCGGTGGGCGCGGAGATGGTTTTCTCCCCTGTGCCTCGACTGAGCCGGCTCGCCACCAAGGCTTCCACCATGGTGTCGCGCCTGCCGCGGTTTCGGCGTGCCGTCGAGTGACCCGCCAGTCGTCGATGCGACTTCAAGAGGAGCTTCGCACCAGCGGGCTCGCAGTTGGCTCGTCGTGCGCCTCATAGTCGGGAAGGTAGCTGTAGTAGCTATACTCCCCATGTAGCTGTACTCCGTTGAGCACCGCCCCCAGAACTGCGATCGGCAGGCGCTCTACCAGTCGCAACTTCTCGGCCGCCATTCGCCGCTGCGTCTGACCTACGCGGAGCACGAGCAACAGCGCCCCGGTCGACGCAGCGAGCGAGTAGCCATCGGTGCCGGCCGCAAGCGGAGGTGTGTCCACGATCACGACCTCGAACAGCTGACGCAACTCGGCCACCAGTCGTGGCAACTGTGACGTCGTAAGTAGCTCCGGGCTTCTGCTCATCCGTGTACCGCAGGGCATGACCTGAAGTGAGTCCTGGGTCGTGGGCCGTATGGCCTGCGAGAGGGTCGCCGCCCCAGCCAGGAAGTCGGTTAGCCCAGGCGACTGCGGAATGTCGAACATTTCCTGCAGGGCACCGCGACGCGTGTCACCGTCCACGAGGATGGTGCGAAACCCCGCTTCCGCAAACGACATGGCCAAATTTGCGGAGATGAGGGACTTGCCTTCACCCGGGGATGGGCTCGACACCGCGACGGCTACCGAGCCGTGCTCAATCCCTTGCATAACGTGCATCCGCAGGGATCGGAACGATTCGATGAGCTGGAACGTGTTTTCGGTGGATGGTGCCCTCATCCCGCCCTTGGGGAAGGCCGGAATGGTACCGGCGACCGAGAGACCCAGGTCAGAGGACACCTGCGAGAGATAGCGCAGGCGCGGATCCACCTTATCCAGCACGATCACCAACCCGAGCGCTGCCGCGAGACCGGCGACGACCGAAATGAGGATCAGGCCAGGCGTGGTATTCTTTGTCGGCAGGAGCGGCGCGACTGCCGAATCCAGGACGCGCACGTCGGGGGAGGCGCTGGCCTCCGCCAATTGCGCTTCAGAGTATCGATTCTGGAGGTTCGTATAGAGCGTCGACGCGATGTCGCGTAACCGACGCAGGCGCTCCTCCTCGATAGTGCGCTGCGGGATCTGCTGCAGGTTCGTGCTCGCGCCCGCAATGCGAACGCTGTCGTCGCTCGCCCGTGCACGCAGGACCGCCAGCAGAGCCCGTGCTAACTGCGGGATGCGATCGCGCTTCAGTGTCTTGACCTGTCCCGCGAGGTTCTTCACCACGGGATGTTCATCCGTGTAGCCTACCCGCGCAGTGGCCAGGTTCCCCTCCGCCGTACGCAGCTCTGTCATCGCAGCGCGCAGGTCCAGGCTGACGGGTGCGCTCGTGGCGACCGCGCGAACCTGCTGGAGAGCCTCGTTCGGAATGCTGTCGCGCCCCGCGGCCACCAGCGACTGGAGGAGGCCGACGTCGTGCTTGATGTCGTCGTACTCGATCTTCTTGTCGAAGTAGTTCTTGATGACGGGATCGCGTGTCTCCTGCACGCCCGCGGCGATCGGACCACCCTCCGACGGCTGAGTGATGGTGTTGACTCGGAAGCTGGACAGCTGGATTTCCGCCGCATCGAGGCCCGTCTTTGCCGTGCGTAATTGATCTTCCAGCGTGCCCGTGAAGTCCACGAGCTTCCGCCGCTTCAGCGAGGCCGCTACGCTGACGTACTCGCGAGCCCAGGTGTTCAGTATGGCCGCCGCCAGCTGGGGATTCGCATCCTGGAGCGTGAGACGCAGGAAGTTGCTCTCCGCCTGACGCTGCGTGCCGAGCCGCGTCACCAGACGCGCCGAAACCTCTCGCGGCGTGGAGACCGTAAAACGCACTTTGCGCGTGCCCGTGCTGTTGAAGAGCCACGCGGGAGGAAGCCAGCGGAATCCCTGGCGACGGCCGACCGAGTCCGCCTGCGTCCCTGCGTCGACGGCGTTCCCGCCCGATAGCGCGACGAGCGACCAACGCTTGTTCGTCTGGTCGACGACGAGCTCGTACTGCCCGGGTACGAACTGCTCGGCAAGCGCGAAGTCGGAGAAGAGCACATTATCATGTGCGTAGTCGGCGGGGCGCAGGTACAGCCGGAGGCGTCGCACCACGGCGTCCGTCACCGAGCCGCTCTTGAGGAGCTGCGTCCAGTCGTCGGACGACAGGAGGCCCGATGAGCGAATTGGCCCACTACGATCCTCCATCGGGCTGTCGGACGAAATCAGGATCGCGGCGCGAACTTCGTACTGTGGTGTGACGAAGCGCGTCGCGGCCACTCCGCCGCCAATCGCAAGCAGTACTACGGCGAGCGCAAGCCATTTGTACCGCCGCAGCGCAGCGACTGGACGCTCGAGCGGCGAGGTTGGCGTGATGGGGACGCCAACGCCAGGTTCTGCCCAGCCAGCGTCCGAATCAGAATAGAGCGCTGTCGGACCGCGATGAACGAGTTCGTCAGACATCTGGAATCACTTGAGCAAGAAAGGCATTGATATGGAGGCCTCGCACAAACGCAGGCGCCTCAACGGCGGATCAGCAGCTGGAGCAGAACTGCCGATAAGATTGGAAGGCCGTACTGCGCAGCCTTCGGCCAAAAACTGCTCGAATTCTTGTTTCCTACCACGATCTCGTCGCCGGGGTCCATGTTGAGGCCCTCAAGCGTGACGCCGTCGCGCAGGGCTGCACGGACGTCCTCCGCAGTCCAGAGAACGCTGGCGCCGCGCTTCACCACACTGTTGTCGAGATCGGCTGCCTGATCCTGTCCGCCACTCCGCATGATGACGTCGCCCAGCGGCATGTCGGGGCGAGCGTAGTAGAAGCCTGGCGCCCGAACGGCGCCGGTGATAGACACGCGAATGAGCGGCACTACGCGGATCACGATGTTCTTGAAGTATTTCGCCACGCGGCTGGAGACGCTGTCCGCCAGCTCCGACCGCAGCACGCCATCCAGACGGAGGTCGCCCATCGGCTCGCCGAGCCGAAGCAGCTTCTGCGCCTGAACGAGGAGCGTGTCGCTGCGCTGTAGGCCCACGCCATCGAACGAAAGGATGACGCGGTCCCCGACCTCGAAATCCCCGTTCCGGAGACGAGAGCGCAGGTGAAACGCTTCGTCCGTTCGGTGCAGGCTGTCCGCAGCCCGCAGCCGCGCCTCAAGCTGGCTCCGGGTGCGCTCGCCCGACGGCACGATCGACTGGGCCCGCACGGTTGTTCCGAGCGCTACGCCCATCACAAAGACCAACGATCGGTACAGCGGAAAAGAACGGGCAATCATGCGAATTCGGATAGGTGGCAGTTCCACGAGGTCGACAGACGCGCATCACTCCGTCAGCGTCCAGAAGGCGCGCCGGCCGCGCATTCTGCCCCGTACTAAAGGACGCATCAGGCCACGCGATGTTACCCAAAACATCTGGGGAGGTGCGCCACCCACGAAACCCGCTGCCCGGGAGTGAGTCACGACCTGCTACGCCACGTCGAACGCCTCTGAGCAATATAGCCAGCGGACGCGCCAGGATCGACGCATTGAACCGTGACGAACGGCGACCCAGATTCGTCGTGCTCCCGTGGCCATGGGCGTCACCTGCCGGGTGCGGCATTCGAAGTGGCGGCCTGAGCCGCCGCCTCCGGATTGCGCATTTCGGCGGTGTGACTAACATGACGAGTCGGTCGCCGAGTGAGCGCCGCACCGCTGACCATCGCGTCGTGTTCCGCGCATCCCGTTTTCGTCGCTAATACTCCCTTCCGACTCTGCGG
>JAQBPY010000316.1 GCA_028287285.1 Gemmatimonadota bacterium | reverse complement strand
CGAAGTAATCCGTCTGCTCCTTGCCGGGCGGATTCTTCAGCCGCTCGGCGTCCATGGTGAAGCCTTTCACCCGGAACTCGCTCAGGTGCGCGGTGGCCCACTGTCGGAACTGCGTGCCGCGGTGGCTACGGACGCGGTAGCCCACGGCGAGGATGGCCTGCAGGTTGTAGTGCTCCACCTCGCGGGTGATCTCCCGGGAGCCTTCGGTTTGAACTATTCGATAACGTCGAATAGTTGCCCCGGGTTGCAGTTCGCCTGCGCCGAAAATGGCCATGAGGTGGTGGTTGACCGTATTCACGCCGATCTGGAACAGTTCGACCATCAGCTTCTGAGTCAGCCAGACAGTTTCCTCTTCGAGTCGGACCTGGAAGCGAGTACGTCCATCCTCTGTTTGGTACAGGATGAGCGAGCCGCCGGGTGCGCGCGATGAGTTCGGGTCCCTCATACGAGCGTTCCGCTGAATGCTTTTTGGAGGATTGATTGGCGGAGGCGGGCGGCGCGTTGAAGGTTGGCCGTCACCGTTGCCTCGAGCTCCTCCACCACACTCAACCGTCGGTCGACTTCCGCGACGATCCGTGCCTGCTCGCGCGTCGGCGGCAATGCTATCGGTAAAGGCAAAAGATCCTTCGCATAGACAGCGGCGACGTTCGTGGTGGCCTTCTTCACAGTCTCCATGCGCTGACGAAATGCAGGTGAGCACATCTGCATCGCCAGGAAGGCTGGAGACACAGATCGCGCCGTGCGTATTCGCATCAAGTTGTTGTTGTATACATATCCAGAAAGTGGCTGACGCACGAGGCCGACCTTACCGACTAGCTCCTTGCTGTTTCGTGTATTGAAGAGGATGTCGCCTTCTAAGACGGCAAACCGCGATGTTTCAGTGGCGGTAGCAGCTACGGTAACGAGACTGTCGAGGAGGACTTTGCCATCCATAGTGACGTTGTTCATCTTGATATACGGCGCTCCCGACTCACCGCCCGGCGATTGGTGCGACCGCCCGCGATCGAGTCCGATCATTGTATCGATCGCGATCTGATCGATAGTGGCCCAAACCCATCCGCGTGGGATGCTCGGCAGTACGCTGACGTTGGCCACAGCGAGTTCTTCAAATTTGCCACGGCCGTCCCAATCCTTGCGACGCTCAGAAACGAGGCGCTCAAGGAGCACACTACCGGACTCGAATGTCGATGCTCGCTCTCCTGACGCTGCGAACTCGACCTCGGTTGGAACCAAGCGGCCCGCACACGCTACGTTGAGGACTGCCGCTCGATAGCGCTTTAGGTTGGCCTGCGCTCGCCGCAAGGCGGCAACACCCGCATCCAGACGCGTGAACTGCTGCTCAATCTCCGCGACAATCAGTTTCTGTTCCGCCAGTGATGGAAGGGGAATCTGTTGCCGCTCGAGATACGCCTTTGGTACGCGTCGCAAGCCCACGGCACCTGTCATGTTGCGCGCTGCCTGCGAACGAAACGACTGTTGCAGAAGGAAGTGAAGGAGGTATCTCGCGTCGATCCTCTCAGTTGGACGCAAAGCAAAGAATTCGGTGGAGCCGAATCCAATTCCGTTAGTCAAGCCTCTCATCACTGCCGCCTTACCGTTCTCCATGCACGGCGTGACCTTCGCGAAAAGCACGTCGCCGTCTCGGAAGGCCGTGTAGCCCTTCCGTACCTCCGAAACTTGGCGAGTACCGGTAGGTTCAAAACGCCCGCTCTCGGCCTCGACACTTTTCATGGGGACGAACGACGCCAGAGAGTCGCTCGTTGGTTCTACGTCGCCCAAGCGAGGGTTGATGTCGACGACTTCGGCAAGGGAGACTATTGGCCATTTGCAGGCAATGTCGTCGACAGCGCTTGAGTCGTGAGGGTCCTCGTCGTTTAGCGCGCTGCGATTGACAGCGGAAGCGATCTTCTCACCTCGCCTGTGTGTGGACATGCTGCGAGTCATACTCATTCGCGATCAACGCGGTGGCCTGCGACCGCATCACGTTTCGTTCTGGATTGAGCATCGAAGGGTTCTGTGCGTCGACGGATCGCAACCTCGCGCTCCCGCAACACATCGAGCACGTGCAACTTCTCTCCAATGGGTCGTGACGCGAGGCGCTTACGCTGCGCACGCTTGCTCTCAAGCGTGCGCTGGAAATCAGATGTCATGAGTTGTCACTAAGAAACTGCCGCTCGAACCGCTCCCACGCGCCGTTCAAATCTTGCCGGGAAACGATGTCCTTGAACCGCTCGTCGGCCAACACTCCAGACTCGATAAACTGAAGGAGCCGCGCTTTGTCCTTTGCCCGACCAGTCTGTAGAGCGATCGCCGCCAGATGTTCGGCGGTGAAGACGCGCGCCGTCGCCCCCTCGACGTCAACCTCTACCGCCTGTTCGAGCGCCTCATCTACCAGCGCCCCCGTCGACGGAAGAAATTGCACGGGCCATCCTCCTATCATCACGTACTCCCCTTCCATCGTGGCGCCCCTCTCCCTCAGATAGTCAAAGATGGGCTGAGGGCTGACCAACAAACTCCCAGGCGCCGAACGAAACGCGACAAACACATCCACATCCAACGTCGCCACTGGCTCAAGATAAAACGTTGCACCGACTGCTCCACCGATAGCGTACCGATCAACGACGTCGTCGGCCTCCATCTGGTTGAGCGCGATGAAAACGTCCTGGATTCTCATGCCGCAAGCGCCATGTTGAGCTCCTCGAGCAACGACGGCAACTGCGCGCCGAAGAGCTGATGCGCCCGCCCAAGCCCGCCGCGCTGGCTGAAGGGCGCATACTCGAAATCATCCGGCTCGATACTCAGGCTCGTCGCGATGTGATCGCGAATGAGAGTCAGCCACGCAACCTGCTCCGCCGTGAACACCACACCCGCCTCCGTCTTGTCCACCAGCCATTCGCTGAACCGTTGCCCCACAGAATCCGCGAACGGCGCCAGCACCGGCTGCTGGTCCAGCGCAAACCGTACGAGTGACACGAGGTCCGCAAAACGCCCCGCCCGCGAACGGCCCTTCACCTTGGCCGGCGTCGTGACCGCATATGCGTCCCACAGCCGGTCCTCCGTCCACGACGCGTGGTTGTCTCGCAGCTTCTTCTCAAGCTCCTTGAGCATCGCCTCGGTGAGCCGCTGCGTGAACGGCACACTATAGAGAATCTGCAGCGCGTCGATCTCGGTTTGATGTGACGCAAGATAGTCCCGAAACGCCTGCACAAGCCCCGCCGCCCTCGCCTTCGCGTCAGCATCGAATCCCTGACTCAAGACTTCGTCCGGGGTATAGATGTCGAGCGTCTGCTCGGTCTCCATCTTCACCAGATCGAGCCGCTCACGGAGCGCCGGCTTGTCGAAGGGCGCACACGCCTCCTCGATGAGTTGCTTCCGGGTCACCTCGTACTGATCCGGCGGAATATTCTCCGACACGGCTCCACGCTGACCAGTCGCGCGCTCGGCGATGGCGTCCGGGTCATACGCGCGGAGCAGCGCACCGGCGAGCGTCGCAGGCGTCTGGCCACCCGACGCGTCGGCAATCTGCTGACGCTGCTCGGGCTCGATCTCGCGGTCCAGCCGAGCGAGGCGCGCAGCAAGAGTGGTGAGCGTGTCCTCGTCGCGGCCGCCGGGAAAGAGCACCCGCTGGAGCAATGTCTTGAGCGGCATGCTCGGCTTCCGGTCCAACGGACGCGATTCTGTCTTGTCGCTCTCGCACACACCCACCGCATCGATGATGACGAAGCGCGTCTTGGCGCGCGCATCTTCGCCAGAGACGGACTGAAGATCGGTCGACGTCAACACGCGCGTCCCACGACCCTTCATCTGCTCGAAGTACACTCGGCTGCGTACGTCGCGCAGGAAGATCAGCGCCTCGAGCGGTTTGATGTCGGTGCCAGTGGCAATCATGTCCACAGTCACCGCAATGCGCAGCGACGGCGACAGCCGGAACTCGCTGATCAGTTCCCTGGAGTTCGCAGGCCTGCCCGTCGTCTCCTGTTTCGACTGATACGTGATCTTCTTGCAGAAACCGTTGCCCTTCCCGAACACCTCTCGGCAAATGTGGACGATGTCCTCCGCATGGGAGTCGTCCTTCGCGAAGATGAGCGTCTTCGGAACGAGCGTTCGTCCCGGAAAGA
>JAQBPY010000312.1 GCA_028287285.1 Gemmatimonadota bacterium | reverse complement strand
GTGATCAAGCCCGCGGAGTTCACACCGTTGACTGCATTGCTGTTTGCGGAGATTGCGGATTCGGTGGGACTGCCGGCCGGCGTGCTGAACGTGGTGAACGGCGATGGCGACACGGGCCGCCTGATCGTCGAGCATGCGGACATCGACAAGATCGCGTTTACCGGTTCCACGGAAGTTGGCCGCATCATTCGCAAGGCCACGGCGGGCTCGGGCAAGAAGCTCTCGCTCGAGCTGGGCGGAAAGTCGCCGTTCATCGTCTTCGAGGACGCGGATCTCGATTCAGTCGTCGAAGGCGTGGTGGACGCGATCTGGTTCAACCAGGGGCAGGTGTGCTGCGCGGGCTCCCGGCTGCTCGTGCAGGAGGGTGTGTCGGATCGGCTGATCGCAAAGCTGCGTGCGCGCATGGAAACGCTGCGGCTCGGGTCGCCGCTCGACAAATCCGTGGACATGGGCGCCATCGTGGCCCCCGTACAGCTCGACCGCATTCGCTCGCTCGTGGATGCCGGTGTTGCCGAAGGCGCCGAGATGTGGCAGCCGACGTGGGCGTGTCCGTCCGAAGGATGCTTCTACCCGCCCACGTTGTTCACGAACGTACAGCCGTCGTCGTCCATCGCGCAGGTCGAGATATTCGGACCCGTGCTCGTGGCGATGACGTTCAGGACGCCGGCAGAGGCCGTCGCGATGGCGAACAATACGCAGTATGGACTGGCGGCGTCCGTGTGGAGCGAAAGCATCAACCTTGCGCTCGATATTGCGCCAAAGATCAAGGCGGGAGTGGTGTGGATCAACTCCACGAATCTTTTTGATGCGGCCGCTGGTTTTGGCGGCTACCGGGAGTCGGGTTTCGGTCGCGAAGGCGGACGCGAGGGCATGTATGAATACCTGAAGCGCGATCGTGTGTCGGCAACGGACGATCTCGCGGCAGGCCGTGCCGCCAAGGCCTCGGCACGTACGGCGACGAAAGCTGCCGCCAAGCCGATCAAGCGTGCCGCCGAGCTGGATGATGTGGATCGTGGCGGTCCGCTCGTGGATCGCACCCCCAAGCTGTTCATTGGCGGCAAGCAGGCGCGTCCTGATTCCGGATACTCCATCCGTATTGCTGGTGCTGATGGCCATGTGATTGGAGAGGTGGGCGAAGGCAACCGGAAGGATCTTCGCAATGCGGTTGAAGCCGCACATGCGGCGCTTGGCGGTTGGTCGAAGGCGACTGGTCACAACCGTGCCCAGATCCTGTATTACATCGCGGAGAATCTTGCGGCGCGGTCGTCGGAATTCGCGGCGCGCCTCACGGCCATGTCGGGGGGCGATGGTGCGGCGGAGGTTGAAGCGGCCGTTCGTCGCCTGTTCACGTATGCGGCGTGGGCCGACAAGTACGATGGACAGGTCCATCAGGTGCCGTTGCGTGGAGTCGCGCTCGCGATGAACGAGCCCATTGGGGTCATGGGTCTCGCGTGTCCGGATGAGGCTCCGCTGCTGGGTCTCGTCTCGCTGATCGGGCCGGCACTGTGTGTCGGCAACACGGTGGTGGTGATTCCGTCGGAGCGTGCACCGCTGGCCGCCACGGATTTCTATCAGGTACTGGAGACGTCGGATCTTCCCGCCGGGGTGGTGAACATCGTTACCGGGGCGAAGGATTCATTGATCAAGACACTGGCCGATCATGATGATGTAGACGCCGTGTGGTATTTCGGATCGCGCGATGGTGTGCGGGCGGTGGAGCTCGCGAGTGCGGGTAACATGAAGCGTACCTTCGCGGAGTTCGAGGCGCGTGCGTGGTTCGAGGAGGAGGGTGAAGGGCGGGAATTCCTGCGCGAAGCGACGCAGGTGAAGAACATCTGGATTCCTTACGGGGAGTAAAGGCAGGTCCTGCTCTTACATTACCTGAACGGATTGGAGTACTTCGCCGCCGTCGTCAGCGGAACGTCCGTCAGGGTGTTGAGGAACGCGACGAGCGCGGCCTTGTCGTTGGCGGAGAGATTCAGCCGCAACGGCGTGCCGCCGTTGCCACGCAGACGGTTGTCCAGGCCCGGATTCGCCTGCACTCCGGTATCGTAGAACTCCACCACCTGTGCAAGCGAGATAAAGCGGCCGTCGTGCATGAATGTCCCTCGCAGCGCAACGTTGCGTAAGGATGGTGCCTTGAAGCGTCCGTTGCCTGCACCCACGTCCGTGATGGTGGCGTCGAGCCCCGTGTTGTGGACGTCGTCACTCACCTGTGCGTTCGTCGCGTGACAGCGTGCACAGCCGGCCGAACGGAAGACCGATTCTCCCTGCTGCTCCTGCGCCGTGAACGTCCCCGCGAAGTTGGCCGGACCGTTGCCCGTGAACGCACGATCGAACTTCGAGCCCGTGGACACGATGGACCGCACGTACTGCGCGAGTGCCTTCGAGACACGGTCACTGGTGAGGTCGGCGGTTCCGAACGCCGCCTGGAACAGGGGACGATAATAGGTCGTTGCCGCGAGCTTGCGCATGAGCGTATCCAGCGTCATTCCCATCTCCACCGGATTCTGGATTGGCTGCAGCACCTGATCTTCCAGTGTCGTAGCGCGCTCGTCCCAGAAGAACCGGCCGCGCGCATAGAAGCGCGCATTTGCAATGCCGCTCGTATGGCGCGCCGTGAGGCCGCCATTGACGCCTCGGCTCAACTTCGCCGTGTCGCCGAAGCCGAACGCCTGGATGTGGCACGACGAGCAGGCCAGCTTGTCGTTCGCCGAGAGGCGCGGATCGTGGAAGAGCACCCGGCCCAGGGTAGCGCCGGCGTCCGTTATGCGATTCGTGGCGGGCGTGTTGTCCGTGGCGAGGACGGTTCCACCGGGTCCTTGCGACGAAAATTGGGCGGGTAACGGCGCGGACACATCCGAATAGGCGAAAAGTGCCGCGGGCAGCGTGGGCGACAGGAGGCCCGGTGCGAACGCGACGACGGCGAACCTGTCGGTCGCCGTGCGTCCAAGTGCATCGGTCGCCGTTATGGTGGCGATGGTGACGCCGGGCGAGGCCGGCGTTCCGGCGAGGTCGCACCCTACGGCGGTGAGTCCGTTGTTCGTGGGCGAGAATGCGATGGCGTAGGTGAGGCCGCGCGCTGCCGGATCCGTGAACGCGATGCCGCCCTTGCTCGCATCGTACCGCACCGGCGTGCCAACCGACGCCGCAATCACGTCGTTCGTGCTCACGAGCGCCGGAGCGCTCACCGCAGGAACAACAGGTGTGGTTGGCGTAGTGAGTGTGACTGTGGCTGGTGTCGTCGTACTCGTATCCGATCCGCACCCCATTCCCGCCATCAGCATGAGTGGCATCATGTGACGTAGCGGTCCTGCCGTTCCTGTTCGCATGGCCTTTCTCGGTCTTCTGGTCGAACCAGCTTCTCAGGTAGCGTGATGCGAGAGAGAGACACAGCTTGGCGGGAACACCCTCTATTGGCCGAGTCTACCGTCCAAGACGAAGGTTGGACGCATCGAGCACGCCGGTGTAATATGACATCAGCGCCTGCTGGAAGGTCAGGCTCGAGCGCGCGTTCACCACGGCGCTCCGGGCCTGGACAAGCGTGGCGCGAGCAAGGGTGACCTCCACGAATGTCGCAAGGCCCACGCGGTAGCGTGCTTGCGTGGCCTCGAGTGCAAGCGCCGCGGCGCGCTGTTGTGCATCCGACGCGGTGAGCTGCTCCAATGCCGATTGATAGCTGAGGTAGGCGCGACGCACGTCCAGCGACACGCCCTGTATCGCATCACGAAGGGCGAGCGTTTCATTTTCGAGCTGCACCTGGGCGCGCTGTTTGGCGATTGACACTGCCCCACGATCAAAGATGGGCAGACTCACACCAACTCCAATTGACCCGCCTCGGCGCTGATCGAGCTGGCTCACGAAGTTGGAGTTGCCGGCCGTGCCTATGGCGGTTCCGAACCCGATCGACGCCGAGACCTCGGGCAGCCGTCCACCCTCGGCAATGAGGATCTCGCGCCGGGCTGCCTCCACACGGAGCATCTCGGCCTGAATGTCCACCCGCTGCTGCAGGGCAACATTGATGAGGCTATCGAGATTGAACGATGCGGCGCCAAGGGTGGAGTCGGCCGGAGGAGGCGTAACGAACACGTAATCCTGCCGTGGATCCAGAACCAGCTCCTGAATGAGATCCACTTTCGCCAGCTCGGTGGTGCGCCTGGCATTTGCCACCGCGAGCCGAGCCGCGGCCGTTGCGGCCTGCTGCTGATAGAGATCGCCAATGTTGCGGGTGCCGGCCCTGGCAAATGCCTCGAGCTGCGTGAGCTGTTCCTGCTGCGCCGTGAGATTTTCCTGCTGCACGCGAAGCAGCTCCTGCTCCGTGATCAACGCCAGGAAATCCGAAGCCACCGTGAACACGGTGGTCTGGCGAGTACGCCCGAGCTCGTGGCCGCTCGCACGAGCCGTGAGCTCTGCTTCGCGAAGCGTGTTGATGTTTTGCCGGCCGTTGTACAGTGTGATGCCACTGGACAGCCCCACGCTCGTGCTGAAGTCGTTGCTGCCCCCGCCCCCGTTCAGGTAGCCCTGTGACGACTGCGTACTGAGGCCGAGGTTTGGCAGGAATTGGTTTCGCGCCGACCGGATGGCGAGTGAATCGAGCGTGACGTTGTTCCGCGCAAGCCGTACGCTGCTGTTCTGTTCGAGCGCAATGCGGATGGCATCGTTCAACGTTACAACGCGCAATCCGGCCGAGCGCGCGGTGGAATCCTGGGCGGCGGAGCGTGTGGTGCACACTGCAAGCACCGCTGCGACACAGGCAGCCAACCGTCTCGTGCTATTCATACCGCAGCGCCTCGATGGGATTGAGCGCTGCGGCCTTGCGCGCGGGATAGTAGCCGAAAAACACCCCCACCCCCGCAGAGAAGCCAACCGCGATGAGCACTGCCGACGCGGGCACCGCCGTGCTCCAGCCGGTGAAGTGCGCGAGAATGAGCGAGCCTCCAAACCCCACCATGAGGCCCACGATACCGCCAAGGATGCTCATCACCACGCTCTCCACGAGGAATTGCGTGAGCACGTCGGATCCCCGGGCGCCAATGGCCATGCGGATGCCGATCTCGCGCGTGCGCTCCGTGACGGAGACGAGCATGATGTTCATGATGCCGATTCCACCCACCACGAGGGATACCGACGCGATGGCCGCGAGCAGGCCGGACATCACCGACGTGGTGCTCGTGGCCGCCTTGGCGATCTCCGTCTGGTTGCGGACGGTGAAGTCATCCGCATTGTCGCCGAGCCGGTGAGCTTCGCGCATGATCGCCGTGATCTCCGATTGCGCGGCGGGAATGTCATTGGGCGAGAACGAGCTCACGAGGATCTGTCCGAGCCGCACGTTTCCGCTCAGGCGGTTTTGCGCCGTGGTATATGGCATCAGGATCACATCGTCCTGGTCGGCGCCGGTGGCGCTCTGGCCCTTCGCGGCGAGCACGGCACTGACCGTGAACGGTACGTGGCCGATCTGGATCTGCGCACCGACCGCCTCGACGCCCGGAAAGAGATTTTTCGCCACGGTGGCGCCAAGCACGGCAATCTTGCGCGCGGATTTCACGTCGACATCGGTGAATATGTCGCCCGACGTCACCGTCCAATCGCGAATGGTGAAGTAGTCCGGGGAAACACCATTAATGGACGTTCGCCAGTTTCCGGCAGGACCGATCACCACGAGACGCGTGGTGATCACCGGCGACACCGCGGCGAGCGTCGTACCGTCGCGCTTCAACTCCTCGGCGTCCGCGATGCTGAGGCGGTTGAAGGTACCCGCTCCCTGACTCACACCGCCCTGTGCCGATGATCCAGGCGAGACGATGATGAGGTTGGTGCCCAGGCTGCTGATGGAGGCTTCAATCTGTGATTGCGCGCCATGCCCGACGGCGACCATCACGATCACCGCGCCCACGCCGATCACGATGCCGAGCATGGTGAGCAGCGTGCGCATCTTGTTCTTGAGAATGCTCTGCCAGGCGAGCTTGAGGAGTGTTCGCTGCTTCATGTCTGCGCCACCTGGGCCGGCGGTGCCTGTTCCACTTCCACGACGGGATCATCCTCACCCAGCGCGCGCAGGTCGTCCGCGGCATTGTGCCTGTCTTCCACGGGATGATCGCGGAGAATGCGGCCGTCGCGAACTTCGACTACGCGTTTGGCATACTTCGCCACATCCGGCTCGTGGGTGACGATGAGAATCGTGATGCCTTGTTCGTTGAGCTCCTGGAAGAGCGCCATGACCTCCACGGTCATGTGGCTATCGAGATTTCCCGTGGGCTCGTCGGCGAGCAGGAGCGTGGGCTGCGTCACGAGTGCACGAGCAATGGCGACGCGTTGCTGCTGTCCGCCGCTCAATTCACTTGGCTGGTGATCCAGACGCTCGCCAAGGCCGACCTTGCCCAGCGCCGCGGCGGCGAGTGCTCGCGGGTTCTCCCACCGGTGTTGCCGGTCGTAGAGCAACGGCAGCTCCACGTTTTCTACCGCCGACGTCCGCGCCAGCAGGTTGAACCCCTGGAAGACGAAGCCGAGCTTCTGGTTGCGCAGGTCGGCAAGGGCATTGCGATCAAGGCCATCCACACGCACGCCATCCAGGACGTAGCGGCCGTCGGTGGGCACGTCGAGACATCCGAGAATGTTCATGAGCGTGGACTTGCCCGACCCGGACGACCCCATGATGGCGATGAACTCGCCGGCGTGGACGTGCAGGTCCACGCCACGCAGCGCGAAGACCTTGTTCGTGCCCATGGTATAGACCTTGGTAACACCGGCGATCTCGATGACGGAGCGCGGCGGCTCCGCAGGCGGGCTCGCGCTGGTCACGGCCCGCCGCGACCTCCGCCGCGCTGCGGGGTGAGTGGGTTACTCGCCGGAGCCGTCGTCGCCGGGGTTGCCGTGGTCGCCGCGCCAACGATGACCCGCATGCCTTCCCTCACTCCGTCGCCCGAGACCTGCGTCCGCTGTCCATCAGAGAGCCCAATGCGTACTCGAACGGCCTTCAGTCTAGAGGTGCTGTCGACGGTATAAAGCGTGCCCGAGCTGCCGACACCACCAAAGGTGGAACGTCTTGGCCTTGCAGCGGCCGTTCCGGTGCCGCCCGCTCTCCCGCCCGTCTGGCCGCCCGTGACAGGTGCCGTGGTAACGGGGCCGCCCGTACCTCCTGTACTTCCGGTGCCTCCACCGCCTCGTCGGCCTGCGCTGTCGCTCCGACGAGTGGAGGTGTCGGACGCTGCGATCCCGGCGGCGGCCAGTTGCTCGGGAGACGGTTTGTAACGGAGGGCAAGGTTTGGAACGGTGAGGACGTTCACGGCAGAGCCAGTGATGAACTGGACAGTCGCCGTCATGCCCGGCAGCAGAACGCCGCCGGGATTATCGAGCGTAACCACAACGGTGTAGTTCACCACGTTGTCGGTGAGCTTCGACTGCAGCCGTACCTGTTCGACCTGGCCCTTGAACGTCCGTCCGGGGTACGGCTGCACCGTGAACGTGACGTCCTGGCTGTCTTTGATCGCCGCGATGTCGCTCTCGTCGACGGCAGCGAGGATCTGCATGCGCGACAGGTCCTGCGCGATGAGGAAGAGCTGCGGCGCGGAGAGGCTGGCAGCGACCGTCTGGCCGACGTCGACGTCACGCTCGACGACGACTCCGCTGATGGGTGCGTGGATGTTGGTATACGAGAGGTTCTGTTTCGCGCGATCGAGCGTGACCTGGGCAGACCTCATTCCGGCGAGCGCCACGGACAGGTTGACCTGCACCGTGCTGAATTCACTGGCGCTGATGAATTTCTGCGCAAACAGCGGCTGGTTGCGATCGTATTCCTGCTTGGCCTGCTGGTATTGGGCCTGGGTCTTCGCGAGCTGTGCCTGCGCATCGGTCACGGCCTGCTGTTGCAACGTTGGATCGATGCGGGCGAGCAGCTGCCCCTTGGTTACATGGTCGTTGAAATCGGCTTTGATCTCGGCAACTTGGCCGGATACCTGGGTGCCGACCTGCACGGTCTTTACCGCACTCAACGCACCCGTTGCGGAGACTGTCTGTTGAATTGTGCCGCGCTCGACCGTGGCAAACCGATATGCCGGTTCAGCACTTGCGCGCCGCTGCACGACGACCCAGCCGATGATCACGAGAATGACCACGGCACCCACCGCCAGCACAATCCGCTTTCTGCTCATCGCTTTCCCCGTACGCCGGAGGCCAGGCGTCCTCCCCTATCCGCAGGAGCCTCGGCTCGTCCCGTGATCGGGCACACCCTAGCGACGATCGTGCCGCGTTACTACACAGATTAGCTCGGCGTCTATACTGTCGAGCTCGCCAAGGTGTGGTGCATCAGGGACGCGCCGGCAAAATGGTGGTCCGAAGCGGTCCGTCGATCCGCTGTGCCGCCTCGTCCAGATACTTCCACCACGACTGCGGCGTGGGAAAATCGCCGCTGTCCGTCCAACCCGCGCCAATGTAGTGCACCACCGGAACGCCGGAGGTTGCCTTGCTCACCGCGAGGTAGTGATAGAAGGCCTCCTTCCGGTCGGAGACGGCGCTTGCCTTGATCAGCACCGCGGTGCCCATCTCGCCGTGGCCGCCGCTCTTGGGTGCAACGGGACCCCAGCCGGTAACCCATGCCCAGTTGTTGTTTCGGCTCATGATGCCGATCATGCCCGGGCGCTTGACCGTTCCAATCACGTATGGAATGTCACCGCCCCCCGGTGTGCTGAAGATGCTCGTGGCGCGATACAGATTCGAGCCGGCGTCGATCGCGATGCGCTTCACTTCGGAAATCTTTTTCCCGGCGACGTCCCACGGATCATAGCGGAGCTCGAAGATCGCGCGAATTGGCCCGGTTGCGATGACGCGCCACGCCTTGAAGTTGTCGGCGCGCCAGAGGGTGTCGCGTGCCCATCCAGCCGTGCCGCCGTTGCCGAGTGTCTCGTTGACATCGTAGAAGTCCGCGCCTTCGCCGGTGTCGACGTGATAGGCGTCGTGGCCCTTCGTGTACCATTTTTCCACGATCATCGCGCGCGTCTTCTTGTTCCACACGTCGATGCCGCTGCTCGACATGGCGGACGACGTCTTCTTGAGCCCTTCGCCATAGATACGAAAGGCGACGCGGTCACTTTCCCACGCCATGTCGTCGCGCGGCTCATCATGTCGCACCGACACCTTTGGCTCGTACTTCATCGTGGGCGCCGACGCTTCCACGGTGAAGGTTCGTGATTCCTTCGTGGTGAAGTCACACTGAAAGATCAACGCGTCGAGCGTCCCGTTACCGTCGTCATCGACGACCTGCGACGGGATCTCCCGTCCTTCGGCGTCGAGGACACGCACCTTGCCCGCCGTGAGCCCGCCAAGCTGCTTCTGCAAGTCGGCCCATGGCACCGATACCGTTTCGTCGTGCCGTACGAGGGCGATGGGATTCTCGACACGGACGGTGGTACGCGCGGCGGACTGCGCGTCCATTGTTACAACACCGAACAATGTCAGCGCGACAAAATACCGGATTGATGTCATCGTCAGCTCACAGAAGGGTCTTCAGGTCCACGGGCTGCATGTCGGCATAATCCTGGTTCTCGCCGCCCATTGCCCAGCAGAATGCGTAGTTGGTGGTGCCGCAGCCGGCGTGAATGGACCATCCGGGCGACAGCGCCACTTCGCCGTCACGCACGATGAGGTGCCGGGTTTCCGCCGGCTCGCCCAACTGATGGAAGACCACGCTGCCGGCGGGGACATCGAAATACAGATAGATCTCGGTGCGACGCTCGTGTGTATGCGCAGGCATGGTGTTCCAGACACTGCCCGGCTCGAGCGCCGTCATGCCCATCACAAGTTGCGCGCTCCTGATGCCGCCGGTGTGGATGTAGCGCGCGATGCGCCGGCGGTTGGCCTGCTCCATCGAGCCCATTTCGCCGGCCTGTACGTCACGCGCTCTCACGCTCGCGGTCGGATATTCCGCGTGCGCCGGATAGCTCACGAGATAGAACCGCGCAGGCTGCAATGCATCATCGCTCGAGAAGCTGACGTCGCGGCTCCCTCGGCCCACATACACCAGGTCGCGATTGCCGAGTGCGTGTGCGGCGCCATCCACCGTGACCACACCCGGCGAGCCGATGTTGAGGACCCCCAGCTCGCGGCGCTGGCAAAAGAACGCGGCCAGGAGCTCCGGTGGATTGCCAAGAGCGAGCGGCTCGGTGGTAGGCACCGCGCCACCAAGGACAACTCTATCCAGATCGATGTGGCGCAACGTGACGGCACCGGGCACGAAGATGTCCTGCACGAGAAAGTGCGAGCGCAGCTCGCTCGTGGTCATCGTCCTGGTGCGTACTGCGTCGGGCATGTAGTGAAGAGTCATCGCGCCATCCATCCACCATCGACGGTGAGCACGTGGCCGTTCACATAGTCACTCGCGCGGGACGCCAGAAAGATCACGGCTCCCGCGAGATCGGACGGCTCTCCCCAGCGGCCCGCCGGAATGCGCGCGCGGATCTGCTCCTCGCGGCTTTCGTCGTCCTGCAGGGCCTGGGTATTATCCGTGCGGAAGTAGCCTGGCGCGATGGCGTTGACCTGGACACCGTGTTTTCCCCATTCGTTCGCTAGTGCCTTCGTTAGCCCTGCAACTGCGTGCTTGCTCGCCGTGTATGCCGGCACTGTTATGCCGCCGCTAAACGATAGCAGCGAGGCGACGTTGATGATTTTTCCCGTGCCACGCGTGACCATCTCACGTCCAAAGTGCTGGCAGAGCTGGAACGTGGCATCGAGATTGGTGTGCATCACCACATCCCAGTCTGCCATGGGATATTCCACCGCGACGTGGCGCCGAATGGTGCCGGCGTTGTTCACGAGGATGTCGATGGGCCCCGCCAGCACTTCCACGTCGAGCGTCAACTTCTCGACAGCGGCGCGGTCGCCCAGGTCCGCGGCGACCTCCCACCCTTCGCGGCCAAGGCCCTGGATGGCCTCGATGGTTTCCCTCGCACCACCGGGCCTGGTGGTTCCGCACACCACGTCTGCACCGGCACTCGCCAGCGATTCGGCCATGGCACGCCCCAGCCCGCGGCTCGCGCCCGTGACCAGCGCGCGCATGCCGTGCAGGTTGAAGATCGCACCGAGATCTCCCGTACTCGTCATCGGCCCAGCTCCTCGGCCGCCATGATCAGCGGGCCTACCCCTTTATGGTCATTTGATACGACAGGCTCACTCATGTAGTAAGCATACGTACCACTGCGTTTCTGTGCGCCGCCGAGCCCTGATACCGAGACGATTCCGTTGAGTGACACCATTCCGCGTGCGTCGACGGTCACGAGCTCCCGGATGATGCCGTCGAATCCACGCGTCGCCGCATCACGATAGTCGGCCGTGAGATATCCCTTGCGTGCGCCCTTCGCGAAGGCATAGACGAACATGCTCGACGCCGACGCCTCGTGGTAGTTGCCGGCACGATTCGGCTGATCCAGAATATCATACCACAGGCCGGATACCGGATCCTGTACGTTGCGCGCAGCACGGGCAACATCACGGAGCACGCGGATCAGCTCCGGACGATCCTTGTGGTTTGTGGGAATGAAATCGAGCACGTCCACGAGCGCCATGGCATACCACCCCATCGCGCGTGCCCAGAAATTCTGCGACAGTCCCGTGAGCGAATCCGCCCAGGGCTGCGTGTGGCTTTCGTCCCAGGCGTGATACATGAGTCCCGTGCGCGCGTCTCGCGTATGACGCGCCACCAGCAGGAACTGCCGTGCGATGTCGTCGTACGCGGCAGGCTCGTTGAAGTCGCGCGCGAACTGCGCATAGAACGGCTCCGCCATGTACAAACCGTCCAGCCACATCTGGCGCGGATAGATCTGCTTGTGCCAGAAGCCGCCTTCGCTCGTGCGCGGCTGCTGCTTCAGTTGCTCACGCAGCGTGCGGGCTGCCTTCGCGTAGCGTTCGTCGTGCGTGCTGGCGTAAAGAGGAAAGAGCAGACGCCCCTCGGTGATCTGGTCGAGGTTGAACTCGTCGAGCTTGTACGTGGCAATCGTGCCATCCCTGCCAACGAGGCGATCGATGTTGAACTCCACGTAACGCGCGATGCCCGCGTCGCCTGTTCGCTCGGCAACACGATGCATGGCGAGCAGCACGACACCCGCGACGTAATCCCAGTTCCTGTGCGCCAATGAATCTCGGCGCATGACGCTCTCCGCAAGCCGTACGGACCATTTCTTCTTTCCTTCGGCGGAGGGCGCGGCACCTGGACGAGGGTGCGACTGCGACCATTCGTCAAAGCGCTTCAACGCGGCGGCCGGCTCCGTGCCGAACCACGCGTAGCCTGTACGCCGATCGGTGAGCTTGTCCCAGTCGAACAGCTTGATGCCGTCGCGATTGGCGAAGATGGGCTTACCTGTTTCAATGTCCGTCAGCCGCGCCCAGAGCAGGCTCCTGTTGCTGCTGTCGGTACGGAAGCCGTTGGCCGCGTCGTAGCGAACACCGGTCATCGCATGCCCGCGAAACCAGTCTGCCGCCGAGTATATTGCGTATACCACTCTGGTATCCCGGGTGGGCAGCGACATGAGATACGTCATGATGGACGCACTCTCACGCCCCGCGAGACCAGGCAGCTCGTACGAGCGCGCGCGCACCACAGCAAGCGTGATGGGATCGTACTGCTGGCCCCACACCGTGCGCTTTCCGTTCACGACTACCTGCGCATTCACCAGGCATGCCACCCCGCGTTTCGCGCTCCGTGCTGCCTTGTCACGCTCGTCCGGCGACGCGATGCTCACCTTGCCAGCGGCAACGTCATCGAGCGTGGCGAGGATGAGAATCGTGGCGTCGTCGTTGAAGGTCACCGCGTCATGGTAGCCGCCCTCGAGGGGAAAGCTCTGCGGCCAACATCCATTCGGTTGCTGCGCGGTAAAAATCAGAGAGAGTCCGCGATGAACGGCAGCAGCGTATCGGGGGTCGGGCCGAAATAAAGCGAGCCGCGACAGGAAGCGTATCTGGCCCGTTGTGGCACCATTGTCGAACGTGGGGATGTAGTGCCAGCTTTCCGTTTCCGCGTAGTAGCTCATCCCGCGGGCGCGACGCTCTGACATGTCGGTGCGTTTGGACCAGCCGCCCGACGGCGTCTGGAACGACAGCACGCCCTCGCCGGCCAGTCGGGCGCTGTCGCTGCGAAACCAGTCGTCGCCGTTGTCGGCAAGCCTGAAATCAGCCGCCTTGTACGGCGCCTTGATCATGTCCTTGCGCCCTTCCGCACCGAGCTCCGAGAGCATGGCGGTGGAATCGGCGGCATGAAGTCGCGTGGACGCAAGGACATATGCCTGCCATGCGGCACGGTCCGCGGCGGGCAATGCCGCAATGCGCTCCGAAGGCAGGAGCGCTGGTCCGGTGTTTTCGGTTGCTGCCGTGAAGGCTGATTGCGCCTGCGATGGCTCGAGTGCCATCGCAAGCGTAAGCAGGATCGCGATCTTCACCCCGCTTCTCCATCAAGCCGAGCGGGCTCCATTCGCGGAGCGAGCAGGTGGATGATGGCGAGTGCCGTGACGTACGCGAGCCCGCAGAACACGAAGATCCTGCCATATGCCGTGGGATCGGCCTGCAGGATCTTTCCCGTGAGCTTCTGGAACCCCACACCGCCCATGGCGCCTGCAAAACCGCCAAGACCGACCACGGTTGCCACCGCGCGGCGCGGGAACAGGTCGCTCGACAACGTGAACAGGTTGCACGACCACCATTGATGCATGGCGGCAGCGACACTGACGACGGCGACGGCCGACCAGAGCGATGGTGCACTTGGCGCCAGCATGGTGGGGACGATCGCGAGCGCAGCCATGAGCATGGCGAGCTTGCGTCCGCGATTTACCGATGCACCACGCTTGATGAAGAAGCTGGACATCCAGCCGCCACCCACGGAGCCGAAGTCGGCTACCACATAGATCACGATGATCGGTGCCGCGACCGTTCCGAGCTTTACGCCGAAGCGCGTGTCGAGAAACTTGGGCAGCCAGAACAGATAGAACCACCAAACGGGATCGGTGATCATCTTGCCCAGGATGAACGCCCACGTCTGGCGGTGTCCGAGAATCCTGAAATAGGACACCGGCGTAACGCGCTCGATGGGGTCGCTCCGGATGTACGCCAGCTCGGCGGCACTGAGCTTGGGGTGCTGTTCCGGCGTACGGTACACGATGAGCCATACGATGAGCCACAGGAACCCGAGCCCACCGGTGACCACGAATGCCCAGCGCCATCCCCAATTGAGCGTGATGTAGGGCACCATGATTGGCGTGATGACGGCGCCTACATTAGTGCCCGCGTTGAAGATGCCCGTGGCAAAGGCGCGCTCCTTTTTCGGGAACCACTCGGCCGTGGCCTTGATTGCACTCGGGAAATTGCCCGACTCTCCGAGGCCGAGTGCGGCACGAGCGGCATAGAAGCCGGGAAGTGTTGTTGCGAGTGCGGTGGACATCGCCGCGAGACTCCACCACACGATGGCACTGGCGTAGCCTTTCTTGACACCGACCCGGTCAAGAAATCTGCCGGCGCCCAGAAATCCGATCGCATACGCGAAGGTGAACCACTGCGCCGTGGAGGCATAGTCCGCCTCGGACCAGTGCAGCTCCGACTGCAGCGTGGGTGCGAGCAGTCCGATGACTCCACGGTCGACGTAATTGATCGTCGTCGCAAAGAAGATCAGCGCGCAGATGGTCCATCGGTATCCAAAACCCGGTGGCGCAGAGCTCTCCACCGTTCCAACATCCGGGACTGCCATGCGTCACCCCTTGCTGTGCGTCACACCCTCTCGTTCATCAGAAATCGCGGTCGCGCTCCGGTGATGTCGATCGCCCTCAGCGTACCTGGAGAAGGTGCTCCAGTGCCGCGCTCACGCCCTGCGTTCGCATGCGCTCCAGATGGCCGGCCACCGACTCGCAAAAACCATCGATCGCGGAGAGGTCCGTGCCCCACAGGGCCGTGTCACGGCAAACGCTCGCGACCAACCTCGCGTTGTCGCCGGGCTCGGCAGACCACAAAGAATGCAGCCGTGACGCCTGATCGTCCACTGGCACGCTCAGCCCCTTGACCTTTCGCTCAGCCTGAATGTCTCCCTTCATGAACAGCAGAAAGCCGGCAAATCCGAAGGCGAGCGATTGAGGAACACGGCCCGTCACTGCCACGGAGCGCTCGATGGACGGCACGTTGCGCACTCGCATCTTCATCGTTGCCTGCAACGTGATGTCGATCAGCGCATGCCGAATGAACGGATTGCGAAACCGGTCGAGCACCGCTTCGGCGAATTCCGCCGCTCCTTCGACGTTGAGCGTGGGAGCGATCTCGTCGAGCATCGCATTGTGCGCGAACTGCGCGATGGCCGGCGTGTTCATCGCATCGAGCACCGTCTCGCAACCCATGGCCAGTGCGAGCGGCGCGATCAACGAATGCGCACCATTGAGCAGGTGCACCTTTCGTTTGCGGTACGGCGCAATGTCCGGTGCCACGACGATGCCAGCGTCCACCCACGTCCATGGCATCTTCGCCCGCAACACATCATCACCTTCGATGGCAAAAAGACAGTACGGCTCGCAGCAGGTGAGCATGGCGTCGTCATAGCCCACGAGGTCACGAAGCCGTTTGGCGTCATCTGCGCGGGGGGAGCCCGGGACAATGCGGTCCACGAGCGTGTTGCAAAACGGCACCGCACGCTCGATCCAGGCGCTGAACTGGTCACCGAGATCCCATCGGGCGGCAATGTCCAGAACGATCTGGCGCAGCTTCGTGCCATTGTTCTCGATTAGCTCACACGGAATGACGATGACACCTTTTTCATCGACATGGTCGAATGCCGTTGCACGCTCGTACAGGAACCTGGTGAGCTTGGCTGGAAACGACCTGGGCGGCATGTCATCCCTGCCGCTCTCGGCATCGGCGACGATGCCGACTTCCGTGGTGTTCGAGAACACGTACTGCAGTTCGGGCGACCGCGCCACCTTCAATACACCGGCCCAATTTTCCGTTGCGGAAATGGCGCGGCTCAAGGAGCTGATGACACGTGACTGCTGCACCCGCTCGCCGCGCTCGATGCCTTCGACGACAAGTGTGTAAAGACCATCCTGGTCGCTCAACGCCTTGTCGCGAGTGCTACCCGTAGAGGCAATAGCGACGATGCGGCCGTTGAACGTTCCCGCTGCGTTAGCGCGATGGAGAAAGTCGTCGACGAAGCCACGCAACAGTGCACCGGTTCCGAACTGGACGGCGTGCTCCGGCAATTCGAGCATGTCCCAGGTGGGCAGCACCACGAGGCTGCCGCCTGCCCTGAGCTCTTCCACCAGGCCGCGATTCAGTGTCCGTGTCACAGCGTCACTCCGTCCTTCCAGATCGCGATCTCGCGATACCCGTGCTGCTCGTTGTTCGTACGCCTGCTTCCGGACGCGACGTCCAGCACATACGAGAACAATTCTTCCGACAGCTCATCCATCGTGCGCGTTCCGTCCAGGAGCGCGCCCGCATTGAAGTCGATCCAGTGCGGCTTCTTTGCGGCTATGTCGGAGTTGGATGAAATCTTGATGGTCGGCACCGGAAAGCCGAGCGGCGTTCCGCGTCCCGTGGTGAACAGCAGAATCGTGGCGCCACTCGCGATCATTGCCGTACACGACACGCCGTCATTGCCTGGTCCCTCGAGCAGCGAGAGGCCGCCGTTCGTTGCCGGCTCTCCATATCGCAGCACTCGCGTAACCGGTGCCTGCCCGCCCTTCTGGATGGCGCCGAGTGACTTTTCTTCGAGCGTGGTGAGCCCGCCCGCCTTGTTGCCCGGAGAGGGATTCTCGTAGATGTTCTGCCCGTGCCGGATGAAGTACGCCTTGAAGTCGTTGATCATCGCCACGAGCTGCTCATACACCGGCTCACTCACTGCACGGTTCATCAGCAGCTGCTCCGCGCCGAACATCTCGGGCACTTCGGTGAGCAGCACTCCGCCCCCCAGCGACGTGAGCTTGTCGGCGATGCGGCCCACGGCGGCATTCGCGGAAATTCCACTGAAGCCGTCGGAGCCGCCGCACTTGTGGCCGATCACCAGGTCCGACGCCGGAATCGTGGTGCGCCTGTCGTTCGCCATGCGCGCCATGAGCTCGTTCACCATCGCGAGCCCGCTCGCCCGCTCGTCCATCACGTCCTGCGAATTGAAGAAGCGAATGCGGCTGCGATCGATGTTGCCCGCGCGCGCAAGCAGCGCGTCCATCTGGTTGTTCTCGCAGCCGAGTCCAAGGACGAGCACGCCCCCGGCATTGGGGTTTCGCATGAGGCCCGCGAGCACGGCTTGCGTGTGCGAGAGATCATCGCCCAGCTGTGAGCAGCCGAACGGATGTCCGAATGCGTAGACGCCATCCACGCCAGGCCCGGCCTGCGCGTTCTTCGCAATGCCTTCGGCCACGAAGTTCACGCAGCCGACGGTGTTGAGGATCCAGACTTCGTTTCGTGTGCCCACGCGGCCGTCGGCGCGGCGATAGCCCTCGAACGTGGGCATCGACGCCGGGGGCGCTTTTATCAACCCGGATGGCGAGTACTCATACGCACTCATACCGGAGAGCTGGGTGCGGAGATTGTGGCTGTGCAGCCAGCTTCCCGCAGCCGCCGCTTCGGTCATCGCCCCAATGGGAAAGCCGTACTTCACCACCGGCTCGCCGACGTCGAGCGCACGCAGGGCAATCTTGTGGCCCGCGGGAACATCGTGCAGCAGACGCATGCGCGATGTGCCGACGTCGATGTCGGTGCCGGCACTCAGGGCATGCAGGGCCACGGCCACGTTGTCATCGGGATGGATGCGCAGTGCGTTGGGCGTGCTCACGTTGGTCAGGCCGCCGGAACGGGAAAGTGGTAGGTCTCGCGCACCAGATCCACCGCGAGCGCCTGTGCCATCTCACGCGCTTCATCCATTTCCACGATGTGCCGGGCCACGAGACCGCCAAGCCAGTTGGCGTCCATGCGGCGCGCGAGATCGTGACGCGCGGGAATGGAGCAGAATGCGCGCGTGTCGTCGTTGAAGCCGGAGGTGTTGTAGATGCCCGCCGTCTCGGAGACCTGCTCACGATAGCGCATCATGCCTTCGATGGAATCGTGGAACCACCAGGGGGGACCAAGTCGCAGCGCGGGATAGTGTCCGGCGAGCGGCGCGAGCTCACGCGAATACGTGCTTTCGTCGAGGGTGAAGATCACCAGCGAGAAGCGTGGGTCGTCGCCGTACGTGTTCAGCAGCGAGCGCAGGTTGCGCGTGAATTCCACGGCGACGGGAATATCCGCGCCCTTGTCCGTGCCGAAGCGTGTGAACTGTGCCGTGTTGTGATCGCGCAGCGAGCCCGGATGCAGCTGCATGACGAGACCGTCCTCGGTGGAGAGGCGCGCCATCTCCATCAGCATGTGCGCCTCGAAGCGACGCTGGTCGTCGGCGGTTGCCTCACCGTTGCGCGCACGCTGGAAGAGCTGCTCCACGAGCTCCGGTGCGAGTGCCATCGTGTATGGCTCGACGACCGCGTGGTCTGTTGCGGTTCCGCCCAGTGACGCGAAGTACTGCCGCCGCTCGGCGAGCGTGGTGATGAGCGCGTCGCAACTCGTGATCGTGGTACCCGTTACCTTCTCGAGCGCACGCACTTCGGTTTGCCATGCGGGCGCCGCGATTCGAAACAGTGCATCAGGACGGAATGTCGGAACTACCCGATTCTTTCCGTAGCTCCAATCCGACGCGCGTATGGCCTGGTGGTGTGCAAGGGGATCGGCGGCGGCGTCCGTCGTTGCCAGCATCTCGATGCGGAACTGCTCGAACAGGTTGCGTGGAAGAAATTCCGGACTCTTGAGTTTTTCGGCGATCTCGTCGTAGATATGCTGTGCGCTGTCGCCTTCCAGGCGCTCGCGCACGCCAAACACCTCATGCAACTCATGCGCGAGCCATGCACCCGATGGCGTTCCACGAAACAGGTACCAGAGGTCAGCGACTTTCTGCCATATCTTGCGCGGGTCGCGCTCGACGACGCTTCCATCACGCGCCGGGATACCGAGCTCTTCGAGCCGGACACCTCGGCTATGCAGCATCCGGAAGATGTAGTGATCCGGGATGATCAACAGCGCGGTAGGCTCGGGAAATGGTGAATTTTCCGCGAGGATGGAGGGGTCCACGTGACCATGCGGGCACACCAATGGCAGCGCGCTGGTTGCGTCGTACAATTCACGCGCAGCCCGGCGAATGGCCGGATCCGGATCAAGGAATCGATCGGGGTGGAGATTCACCGCACTTGCCATCGCGCGACTATGGGAAGGAGGGAGAGGACTCGGTGTCAGGAGCATCTTGCGCTCCCGGACAGCCGGGCCGAATTTGTTCGATTGACAAACTATTTATGATCCGATCAATGTAAGGATTGACGAAGCGCGTCGCAATAATTCCTCATCTGCGGACTGTGCCCCTTTGAGAAAGATCGATACCCGCGATTTTCAGCGAGCCACTCGTACGACGTCGCGCGACATCAACCGGCGGATCGTGCTCAATCTCGTGCGCGATCACCAGCCCGTGTCCCGCGCGGACATCGCCCGCCGCATGGACATCGGCCGAGGAGTCGTGACGTCGATCATTCAGGAGCTGATTGACGAGGGGACAATATACGAAGGCGCCACGGGGCATGCCGCGCGCGGCCGTCGTCCCACCATGCTCTACGTGCGGACGCAGGATCGTCTCGTGGTCGCGATCGACGTCCGCTTCAGTCGCACGTACATCATGCTCAGCGATTTTGCCGGAACGCAGATCGCGCTCGAATCGTTTGACACGCTCTATGACCCGTCCACACTGGTGGCGCACCTCGTGGAGCGTGTGACGCGACTGCTGGCGGTGCACGGCGCCACGGGCCGCTGCGAGGGCATTGGTCTGGTCGTGCCCGGCATGGTGGACCGGAATTCCGGCCGAGTACTGATGTCGCCGCAGCTGGGCTGGCGGGACGTGGACATCCGGGACGAGCTGGCGAGTGGTATCGGGCTGCCGGTGCTGATCGAGAATGCGCCGATGGCCTGCGCGCTCGCGCAGATGTGGCTCGGCCAGCGCGGCAACAGCAGTGACAACTTCGTCTACGTGACGGTATCGGACGGCGTGGGTGCGGGTATCGTGCTCAACGGGCAGTTGATCCGCGGCGACACGAACTCCGCCGGCGAGTTCGGCCACAATCCGCTCGACCCGGACGGGCCGCAGTGCCTGTGCGGTGCGCACGGATGCTGGGAGGCGTACACATCCAATCAGGCGACGATTTCGCGATACCTGGGCCGCGAGCTCGTTCCACTCTGGGGCGGCGCGGTGCACCAACCGTCGACGTTGACGATCGACGACCTCATTGCCCGTGCGCGCAGTCATGACGCACGCGCATCGAGCGCCATCGAGGCGACCGGTCACTACCTGGGCATCGGCATCGGGGGCATCGTGAACGCGCTGAACCCGTCGCAGGTGTTCGTTGGCGGCGAGATCACGGGTGCGTGGGACATGATCGAGGGGGCAGTCCGCGAGGGCATTCTGGAGCGGGCCCTCACGCGTGCCGCCGCTGCGACGCCCGTCATACCGGAACAGATGGGCGGGTACCCGCGTCTTCGCGGTGCGACGGCGCTCATCGCGGCACCCCACTTTGCGGCGCCGCGGGTGGCGTAACCGCGTTTGGTCCGGGTGGTTTTAGGGTTCCGGTTTGACCGCGGCGCGGAGCGGACGCAGTGGTAGACAGACAGGTCCATCGCCGCGCTCAGGACGAGAGCACCAACGAAAGATCTGCCAGAAATGGATACTGTGCCCGCACCCCCGCAACCCGCGCCGTGGACACATCCACAACGCTCGGCGACGCAACCGCTACACGAATGGCCGATGATACCCCCCACGGGTCGTACGCCACCGATCCACCATCGTAAACGAGACCGCCGCCCGTGCCGGTGCGATTGACCCCGACCACGTAAAACAGGTTTTCGATCGCGCGCGCAAGCAGCAGCGCGTCCCAATGCGCACGTCGAACCGAAGGCCAGTTTGCAATGACGATCATCAGGTCCGTCTGCAGTGCCACTGCGCGAAAGAGCTCGGGAAAACGCAGGTCGTAGCAGACGAACGGACTGACGCGCACCCCCTCGATGTCGATCGTGACAGAAGAATTTCCCGGCGTGTAATGATCGTGTTCTTCGCCGTAGGCAAACAACCGCTGCTTTGCGTAAGACGCCACCAGATTGCCATTCGGATCAAACACGGCCGCGACGTTCTGGTTGCCGCCATCGCGTACCGCGAGTCCCGCCAGGATCCAGACGTCATGCTTGTGCGCCATGGCGCTGAAGCGCCCGAACGCGGGGCCATCCATGGACTCCGCGTGATTGTCCGGGTCCATCGTGAAGCCGGTGGTGCACATCTCGGGCAGCACCACGAGCCGCGCACCGGTGGATGCCGCACGTGAGACGCAGACTTCGGCCCGACTTACGGAGACCTCCGGCTGTTGCCATCCGGTGTCGTATTCGCCAAGCGCGACGCGAAGCGTGACGTCACGCTGGCCGCTGTCGATGGATTCGGTCACAGCAGCGCCTCACGGAGCTTGATGCTGCCTTCGCGCACCATGGTCGTGTCGCAGCTGAAGGAGAACCGGATCGCATCCGGGTAGAACGTGCCGAATGCATCGCCCGGTGCGCTGCCAATACCGTCGGCGGCAAGCGACGAAGACAGCGCGTCGGCGTCGGCGACCTCGAGGCGGTCGTAGACCGATGGGTCGAGCTCGACCCACACGAAGAAGGTGCCCTTCGGGGTGAATGGACGGACACCGGGAATGCCCGTGAGCGCCGCGATCATGATATCGCGGCGTACACGATATTCGTTACGCATCATGGCGGTGCTGGCCTGGCTGCCCGTTACAGCGGCGAGTGCCGCCCACTGCGCCACGCTGTTCACGCCGTTGATGGTGCAGCGCAACAACTTCGGCAAACGATCCTTGAGCAGCTCGGCACGCGTAATCACGTACCCCGTGCGAAGTCCGCTCATCGCATGGCTCTTGGAGAACGAGAAGATGCTGATCACGCGGTGGTCGTTGGCCTCGGCGAGCGAGCCGATGGACACGTGCTGGTGCGGCTCGAACACGAGGTCCTCATAGGCTTCGTCCGAGACGATCCAGAGGTTGTGACGGCGGGCGACGTCGTAGATGGCCTGGAGCTCTTCGCGCGAAAGCAATGCACCGGTTGGATTCTGCGGCGTATTGATGAAGATCGCCGTGGTTTTCGGCGTGATGGCGGCTTCGATGTCCGCGGCGCGGTACGCAAAGTCTTCCTCTGCCGAGAGCTTCACGCCGATCGTGACGCCGCCGGCGAGGCGGATGTTCTCGGCGACTTCGGTCCACATGGGATCCGGGATGATGACTTCGTCGCCGGGCATGAGCAGCGCACCAAAGGTCACGTTGAGCGCATGCATGGCGCCGTTCGTGACGAAGACGTCATCACTGGTGACCGTGGTGAGGCCGTTCTTGACGCGCGCCTTTTCCGCGAGCGCTGCGCGGAGCTCGGGGATGCCGTTATTGGGGATGTAGTGCGTCTTGCCGGCGTACGTGGCGGCAACGAGTGCTTCGGCGACGTGGGCGGGCGGCGAGAAGCTCGGATCGCCGGACTCGAAGCGGAACACCGCCTTCCCGTTGGCCTGCGCCGTCATGAGTCGTTCCCTGATCTGGACGATCTTGCCAAGCGAGACGAAGTCGAGCGGATGCGGTGCGGTAACGGGTGATTGCTCGGCGGATCGGGTCATCGGCGATGTCGAATGTGGGTGTTTGGCGCAGGACGACGTGTACCCAGGTGCGTCCTGAGCACAGCGAAGGCCTGTTTTCTCATGCAACTTGGCTATTTCATTGTAGCGCCAACTGTGCCCGGAATGCAATAATTTGTTGGCAATTTGTAATTCAATCGGACAAAATCGGCTGACTGTTGTGTTTCTTGTGCATTTTTAGCACATTCTTGATGTCAGTGCGCTGTTTTTCGCGGCATTTCTGCGGGTTTTGCCCTCCTCGCATGCTCCCGCGCCAATTCGTTCCGAAAACCATGAAACTCGTTACCTGCATCGTCCGGCCCGAACAACTGCACGCCGTCAAGGAAGCGCTCTTTCAGGTGGGGGTCACCGGTATGACGCTCTCCCGGGTGAGCGGCCACGGCGGCGAACAGGAGATCGTGGAGCACTACCGCGGCTCCGCCCTCGTGCTCGAGTTCCGTGACAAGGTCAAGATCGACATGGCCGTATCGGAGCCTTTCGTCGAAGCCACGATCCAGGCGATTTGCACGGCGGCGCGCACCGGTGAAGTGGGCGACGGCAAGATCTTCGTGCAGCAGCTCGAGCGTGTCGTCCGCATTCGCACGGGCGAGCGCGATAACGACGCGTTGACTCCCGTGACCGCCGAGGAAGTGCGGGCGCGGCACAGTGACTACCACGAGTCGTGGAGCGTGGCATGATGATGACGCAAGCGGCAGCAACGGCTCCGGCCGCGCTTTCCGCCGGCGACACCGCATGGGTGCTCATCGCCACCGCGCTGGTGATGCTCATGGTGCCCGGCCTTGCGCTCTTTTACGGCGGCCTCGTTCGTGGCAAGAACACGCTCAACAGCATGATGATGTCGCTCGCCCCACTCGGCATCATCACGGTGCAATGGGTCGTGCTTGGATATTCACTTTCCTTTTCACCGGGCAACAGCGTGCTCGGCGGCTTGTCGTGGTGGGGCTTTGGCAGTGTTGGCGGTGCCGCGAACGCGACGTATGCAGCGACCATTCCGCACATCGCCTTCGCGCTCTTCCAGTGCATGTTCGCGGTGATCACGGTGTCGCTCATTTCCGGTGCGGTCATCGAGCGCATGCGCTTTTCGGCGTACTTGTTGTTCGGGCTGGCGTGGACGACGCTCGTCTATGATCCCCTTGCGCACTGGGTCTGGGGCGACGGTGGGTGGCTGCGCACCCTTGGCGCACTGGATTTCGCGGGCGGCACCGTGGTCCATGTCAGTGCGGGAACGGCGGCACTCGTCGCGGCGATCGTTCTTGGCAAGCGTCGCGTGACTGGCCGCGCGGCGCTCGTGCCGCACAGCGTGCCCCTCACGCTGCTTGGGGCGGGACTCCTCTGGTTCGGATGGTTCGGCTTCAATGCGGGGTCTGCATTGACCGCATCGGATCTTGCGTCCATGGCCTTTGCAACGACGCACACCGCCGCGGCAGCGGGTCTCACGACCTGGATGCTCGTGGACCTCATGCGCACCAGCAAGACGACCGCCGTTGGTGCGGCGACGGGCGCCGTGACCGGACTCGTCGCCATTACACCGGCGGCCGGATTCGTGAGCATCCGCGCGGCGCTTTCCATTGGCGCGCTGGGCGCCCTCGCGAGTTATGCCGCGATGCAGTTTCGTGCACGTACGACCGTCGATGACTCGCTCGACGTGTTCGCCTGTCATGGCGTTGCCGGAATTGTGGGGGCGCTGCTCACGGGCGTGTTTGCGTCAAAGGCCGTGAACCCCGCGGGGGCTGATGGGCTGATGTATGGCGGCAGCATTCACCAGGTCGGTGTGCAGGCGATGGCGGTGCTCGTCACGATGGCGCTTTCCGGCTCACTCACGGCGGGCATCCTGCTGGCGCTTCGTGCCCTGATGGGTGTGCGGGCGTCCATTGCCGACGAGGTCGTCGGCATGGATACGAGCGAGCATGGGGAAGAGGCGTATCACGCCGGCGACCTCGGCGAGATGGGCGGCAGCGCGGGTGCACTTGGCCATGGCGTTGTGCTGGTGCGGCCGCACGTTCCCAAGAAGGTCGCGTAAAAGGTATCATCTCGACAGGCGTTCTTGGTCCTGTCTGGGGACGACAGAATGATGTCATCCCGCAGGCAGAAACGAAGGACCTGCTCTCCCCTTACTCGGCCGGCAGGATCTCCTTGAGAAGAACGCTGTTCCGCCGCATCACGCGGAGCAGCTCTTCTCGCGTGACAGGCTTGTCGAGATAGTCCAGCGCACCAAAAAGCTGCATCCTGTTCTCGCTCGCCACAGCGCTCACGACCACCACCGGGATGTTGCGGAGTGCCGGATCCGCCTGAAGCTCGCGCAACGCGTCCCATCCGTTGCGACGCGGCATCATCAAGTCGAGTGTGATCATTCCCGGCGCAACGGTCCTCGCAAGGGAGAGCCCTTCCTCTACGGATGCCGCCGTCATTACCTCACATCCCATGTCCTCGAAGGACTGCTTGAGGATGACACGCGCATCGGATTCGTCGTCGATCACGAGCACACGCAGTTGTGCGGGCTCAATGGCATGCTCGGCAATGACGGGTACGTTTACAGGTGTCCCTCGGCGTGGCATCTGGTGAGCATGCACCACGAGGAGGATACTGAAGGTCGATCCAACGCCCACTTCGCTCGTCACTGCGATATCGTAGCCCATGAGAAGCGCGAGCGAACGGCTGATCGTCAGGCCAAGCCCTGTGCCGCCATATCGTCGGGCCGTGGAATTGTCCGCCTGTTGAAACGCCTCGAAGATGGACGCAAGCCGGTCTCGCGGAATCCCGACGCCGCTGTCGATGATGTCGATTCGCTCCGGGGTTCCCGATGCGGGCTCCGTGACCACGGTGACTTTCACTTCGCCACCCGAGCTGAACTTGATCGCATTGGCCACGAGGTTCAGCAGGATCTGCTTCAGCTTCGCGCGATCCGTCTCGATGACGCACGCGGTGTCGGGATGTTCGACGACCAGCCGCACACTGCCTGTCGCACCCTGTGACTCGAGCTCGGCGACCGTTTCGCGGGCAAGCACCCCGAGCGGAACGGAGGTCACCTCCAGGTGCATCTGGCCGGCTTCGACCTTGGAGAGATCGAGCACGCTATTGATGAGCGCCAGCAGGTGACGACCATTTGCCCGAATGCGGTCGAGGTAACCGACGTCCTTTTCCGAGAGCGTGCGGTGTTTGTTCTTGAGGACGATGTCCGAAAACCCGATGACGGAATTCAGCGGGGTGCGGAGCTCGTGACTCATGTTGGCGAGAAATTCGCTCTTCGCCTGGTTCGCGACTTCCGCCCGCTCTCGAGCCTCGCGGTGTGCCTCCTTCTCCGCGTGGAGCTCGAGGGTGCGGTCGGCCACTTTCTGCTCGAGGTTGTCGTGCATGTCGCGAAGTGCCGAGGCCATCCGGTTGAACGAGTCACCCAGCCGTTCGAGCTCGTCGTGCGACCTGACGAGCACTCGCTGCGAAAGATCACCACTCCCGATCTGCTCGGCGGCTCGGACGAGTGCGCGCAGGGGAGTATTGATGGACGCCGTCAGCATGATGGCCAGTACGATGCCCCCGAGCAGAGTGGCGGCGATGCCGATGATCAATACGGCGCGTGCTTCCCGATACTGCGCGGCACTGCGCTCCGTGGCGCGCGACGCCTGCAGGATGGTGAGTTGGATCAGGCTGTCGAGCTTCGCGCTTGCCCCTTTGAAGCTTTGCCGCATGGGGCGCTGCTCCGCACTCGTCGTCGTTGCGACACGACTTTCGGCGTGCGCGCCAAACAGACGGTCGCGCTCGGACAGATACGTGCGCCAGTCGTCGCGAAAGCCACCGTAGAGAACTCGTTCTTCCGGCGTGTCGACGAAGGCTTCGTACTGCACTTCCTGACGGCGCAAGCCAGACAGAAGTGTCGTGACTGTACTGTCATTCGCCTTGTCATCTGCAAGCGTGCCCGCCAGGACACGCTCGAAATCCGACATGCGAATGGCTTCGATCGTCGCCTCCATGGAAGCGATGGTCTGGCTGCTCGGCAGAATATCCTGTTCAACGGCGCTCGATGCATCGTGCACTACCGCAAGCCTGCCCAAGGCGAACAGGCCGAGCGCCGCGGTGGCGATGCCGATGACCGTGAAGCTTGCAACGAGCCGAGTGGAGAGTTTCATACTCATACGCACTCTAAGACATGCTCGACAAGCCCGCTAGGTCTCCAATGCCTGCGCGATGATTCCGGTGAGATTGCGCGCGGCGTCGGCACCCACGATGTAGTACCGAACATTCACCTCTCCAATTCGGAATACGCGCAGATCCTGAAGGGAGGCGTGCAGGAGGTCGCGTAGCGCAAGGAATCGCGGCCGAACGCCTTGCAAGACCACATCCGACGGATGCACCAGCTCGATGTGCCGCGCAAAGAGACGATCCAGCGACCACTCAACGACCGGGGCGCCCGGCTCGCCGATCAACACCGCGAATCGATCCGGGGTCAAGGGCCATGACGACGCCCCGCCAGCGATGGAAACCTCCTGGAACGGAAGGTCTCCTTCGCTGGTGAAAAGGAGACCATTCGTGGCACGATGGAGCTCATCAGAATGCCACGCGTCCGATATCTGTTCGCTCACGGACGCATCGCGCCCCGCATCGACAGTGGGGCGAGACGGAGGGGAGCGACAGGAGGCCCTTGCATGGGGATCAATGCGGCAGGTGGAACATACGGCGCACCCTCCACGGCGTTTTCGATCGCGTCGGGGAGGCTGGCGAGGAAGTCGTATCCCGTTGCCGCTTCAATCGCGTCGACGGTGGTGATGTAGGATTGCCACTGCTGGCCGGAGATGCCCAGTACGTTCGGCATGCTCACGGCAATCACCTGCAGGTCGGACGTCGTGGCAACGTTTGCGAGCGTCTTCCCCGAATCGAGGACGACCACGATCTTCCACGTGTACGATGGAATCTGCACCTTGCCTGCGTTGTTGAGCGTTGCCGGGCTGGCGGTGTACGTGCCTCCCGAGATGACGTACAGCTCCTTGTTGCCCAGGCGTGCAAGGTCGTTGTTGTAGTTCTCGAAACGCAGCCACGGCCCGCCATTCAGATCCTGATATTGCGGAAGCACGTTCGTGGTGTAGAACGTCGTCTGGTTTTCGGCGTTCGTCGTGGTGCGCTCCTCGGACATCACCATGTGTCCTCGGCTGTATCCGCTGCCGGTGTAGTCTCCTGTGACCACGACCTTCGCGCCCGGCGGCAGAAGCGGATCGGGAGCGAAGCAGTCGCAGCGCGCCGCGGCGCCAAAGTGTGTCTTGTTCAGGTTCCAGCTCACCCAATTCGGGACACCGCGCGCCGAGTTGTACGAGAGGGCGTACTGTGGGCGCGTGATGATGATGTCGTCTGAGCCGTCGGCATCCGTTGGCGTGCCGAATTCGAGATTGTTGCGATAGACAGCAGACGAGAAGCTCTGCGACACGGAGATCGTGGCAGATCCGATGATCCCGTTCGCCGACGTCGCGTGCAGTGTCGTGGTGCCGGCCGCTACACCGGTGGCGACACCCGTCGATGCATTGATCGTGGCAATGGACGGATCGTCGATGGTCCAGGTGAACGTGGTCGAGGCTGCGGTGCCGACGGAATCGCGTCCTGTTGCGGTGTACTGGTGTGTCTCACCGACGGTCAGCGCAAACGTCGACGGCGAGACAGTGACTGTCTTTACGGAACCAGCGGCCGGCGCCGAGCCGCAGCCGGCGTTCGCGGCACCAGGCGAGCCCTTGTCACCACCGCTGCCGGACCAGGCCGACGTCGACTGCTGCCATGTGGGCGACGTCAGGGTGGAATTGTCGGCACTCGTGCTCGTGAGGCACACCGAAATACCATTGGGAATGATGGAGGTGGATCCCCACGTGGTACGATCGATCTCGATGCCGCCCGGGCTCACGATGGCGACGAACTCTGACGCGTTGCTGTTCGCGAGATTGATCTGCGCGGCACCTGTTCCGTCGGGCCATTGATAGTCCACTGGAACTCCGCCATTGCTCGATGTCGTCCGGTTGTTGCCAAGCACCACGTATCCGCCCGGCGCGACAATGACACTGCAGCCGCTCGAGCCGCAGGTCGTCGCGTTAGGGGTTATGGTGTGCGATTGGCCGCTGTTCGAGGCAATTGCCCACCCGGCGAGATCCACCGCCGCGCGGCCGGCGTTGTATATCTCCATCCACTCGCCGGATGCGTCCGCGGCGACTTGTGGATTCGCCATGATTTCGGTGATGACGAGACGCGACTGAACGGCGGCGGAGACGTACACATAGAATTCGAACGTCGCACTTGCCGGCACATGGAATTGCCAGCGTTTCGCCGCCGACGTCGCATTGGACGCAAGCACCTGTGAATACTGGAAGTACGACTGATTCGACTCGGTGAATGTGCCGGTACCGTCGGGGTTCTGGACGTAGACCGAGCCGCTGCCCGAGGTAAGGACAGGCTCGGACTCGAAGAAGACGCGCACGCCTGTGGAACTCAGGGTGGTGCCGTCGATCGTTCCGAGTGCATCCGGCAGGAGATTCGTAAGCGTGACGTCAGCGCTGAGGGTCTGGGCGCCGGCGTCGTAGCTCACGTTGGTGGATGCAAGCTGGACGTACGCACCCTGGCCCCCCACGATGTAGTCGGCGCTGGCCGCTCCGAGTGGCGCACCCGTACCGCAGGCCAGGTGTTTCGACCGGACGTCAACCTCACAGCGAACACGTTTCAGCTCGGCGTCGGTGGCCGGTGATGCAGACGGAGGTTGCTGCGCCAGTGGTGCGATGGCAATTCGCTCCGCGCAGCTGGCCAGAAGGAACATGGCGAGGATTGCCGATGCGGACAGGGAGCGCGCGTTCGTTTGTGTCATGACTCAGACCAATTGGTGGCGATTGAACACTGACATGATGGTGCCGCCGAGCGTGCGCGGCGCCGCGTCGCGGAACGAGATCAGTCGAGTGCGTCGAGCGGTCAAACAACAAACCCCGCGCGATGGCGGGGCTGTTGTCGTGCGATGCCCGGGTCCAGGCAGCCTACGGCGTGAATCCCGCGTTCTGCGCCTTTGGTGTACCTCGTCCACCCGGTCCGTATACTGATGATACAGATGCATCCACCCAGTTCGAGCCATCCATGTTGGAGTTGTCGAGTGCTGGATTCTTCAACTCGCGTGAGATGCCGTTCTGCGCCGAGATGGCGGCGGATGCGTACTGTGTTCGATCAAGGGTCAGGGTATCGGTGCCCCAGACTCGCGCGATCTTGAAGGCATCGAGACTGTTGGCAAACGCCATCGCCGCACCGTATGCATAGTCGACGGGAACGCCGCCATTATTGGTGGTGTTGGTCGTATTGCCGAGCACCACATATCCCCCGGGTCCGACGGGAACGGACAAGGCGATAATGTGATAGGGACGCCGGCCCGATGCTGCCGAATCGGCTATGGCGAGATTCTGGAGATCGACGGCGAGCGTGCCTGCATTGTAGAGCTCGATCCATTCACCGTTTGCGTCGCTGATGGTGCCGCCCGGATTGGCGAGCAGCTCGTTGATGATGATGAGCGGCTGGACCGACGTCGCGAGATACATGTCCATCGTGAACGTGTTGACCGTGGACGGAACGTTCAGCTGCCACGTATGGGAGGTCGATACCGCATTCTTCGCAAGCACCTCGTTATACTGAAAATACGGCTGGTTCACCCCCGTGAACGTAGCCGTACCATCCGCGTTTGCGACGGTAATCGTTCCCGTGCCGCTATCGGCGGTGGGACCCTGATGAAAAAAGACCCGGATTCCGCTCACATCTGGAACGACCCCATTCGGAGTTCCGATCGATTCATTGAGCAGGTTCTGGACGGTGCAGTCGAACTGAAAGATTTCCGTACCGGCGTTGTACGAGACGTTGCTCGAGGTGAGCTTCACATAGACGTTCTGGCCGCCGACGACATCCTTCGACGCAGTCTTGCTGGCGCTCGCGATCCCGGACGTGCACTTGAGCGCACCCGTCTTCACGGTTGCGCTGCACGACAGCGGTGTCACGAGATCTGCAACCTTGTCCGGATCGGAGCTGGAGCGTGAGGGCTCGGACATGGTTCGCTCCGTGCATGCCGACACGGCAAAGAGCGCCGCACATGCGACCGACCAGATGAAGCCTTGGGGTAGTGAATGGCGAATGGGCATGGGCCGTCTCAAGAGAGTAAGCGTCACGTATCGTGGCGCCTGATTGCAGCGAATCTCACACGTGATATCTCACACGTGATATCTCACACGTGATCTAGAAGACAGTGGAGCCGCTGCCCCCTGTTCCTCCGCCGCCGTGAATGGCCGGACCGGTGACGAGTGTCAGCTCCGTGAGCGGAGGAAGCCTGGTGAGCGCGGGCATCTCCCACGCGAGCCGGTCGTGCGTCGTACCGTCATGCGGAGCGAGCGATCCTGTGTCGACACTCGCGCTATCCGGTCTGGACATCACATCTGACATACATCCTCCGGTCGAAGCAAATCGTTTGTACTGCGTGAGATGGTGTCGCGTGCCAGGCACCTGTGACACTGGACACTGCGTGCTCGTATCCCGATTGGATAATTCCTGTGTCGGGTTCCGAACGCAATGCGTGCATACCCCGAGGCTCGCTATGAGTGATTACTCATCGATACCTCAATTCGTTGTGCGAGATACGGGCTGATGCATTCATGCTTCGTTGTTGAGTACGGATGACGATGTACGATGAATGGATCTGCCCGCCACCTCTGCGCAGTTCTCTATTTTCGGCGCCTGCGTACTTATTCTTTAACTATCACCGCATGATTTGCCTGTGCTTCCCATCACACATGCGCAAATACGTGCGGGATCTCTCCCAGCGATCTACCGAGCTCGAGTGCGAGTGCGAGTGCGAATCTTTATTATGTGTGTGGCTTCAGTCGTGTTTGTGCTGTGAAGAAGTCCTGGCTTCTTGTCGTCTATCTGCGCGTCAGCGCCTGGCGCGTCTGGGATGCACATTGCGCCGGCCGGCCTCTGCCGCTCACTATGTTGACGATGCTTCGGCGGCCGGGCGCCCATTGAGGAATGCCGCAGGGATGAGGTTGGTACGGTCCCAAGGGAATCTCCATGGGTCTCGTCGTCTGCTTGCACGCGAGATATATCTGCACCGCCTGCGATATCTCCATCTCGCTGCGGCCCGCCCCGTAGAGAAAGCATCTCCTCGGCAAGGTGAGCAGTGAGGACTCGCGTTCTTCAAAATGGGCCGTCTCGTCTTCTACGAACGCACGGCCTTTGAAGACTGGATGACGTGCTCCCCAACCTTGGTCCACTCGTTGTGTTAGTCCGGTAGGGCATTCAAGGAAGTTGCTGGGGTCTGCAACGATTCCGTAAATGCTGCTGGGGTTTGGTCCTTCAGGCTGCTATGGGGTCGCACTTCGGTGTAGTCGACACGCCAGGCTTCAATCGTCTCGATCGCGTCGGCCAAGCTGACGAACCCGTTCTCGTTCAAGCACTCATCGCGCAGTCGCCCGTTGAAGCTTTCGACGAAGGCATTTGCACGGGCTTGCCGGGATCGATGTGGTGCCGTATCAGCCCACGGTCATGCGCCCACTGATCGGGGCGCGAGACTCGTGAACTCCGGGCCGTTGTCACAGACGATGGTGGTCGGCAATCCGCGGCGCCGTCCGAGCCGGCCCAGGACCGCGGCCATGCGGTCGCCCGACAACGACATGGCGACGTCAATCGCCGGGCACTCGCGCGTGAAATCATCGACGATCGTGAGCGCGCGGAACTGGCCGACCATCGCCGAGCGCGTCGCTGACGAGCTCCATGCTCCACCGCTCGTTGCGCCCGCTCGGCGGATCGATGGGACTCCGGGCGACCGCCACGCGCTTGCGGCGACGGCGACGCACGTGCAGTCCCGCCTCGCCATACACGCGGAGCACCCGCTTGTGATTCACGCGGCCCCTTCGCGCCGGAGCAGCAGATACAATCGGCGGTATCCCCAGCGAGGCCGCCGGATCGCGAGGGGCTGCAAGCGCTCACGCAGGGCCTCGTGACTCGGACGCCGGCACTCCTCGCGCTCGGAGATTCCTGCGGCGGTCATCGCCTCCGTGACGGCTGCTCGCCGCTGGCCGGGCGTCACCACTTTTCCCCAGCAGATCTCCGATTCCGGATCAAACAGAGAATCAGCGCCGGGCTAACCTATCGTAGGCTCGTGTTAACCCAAGTTGCTCAGACGATCGGAGTGGCGGGCGTGCCAAGACGTGTGCCGCTCCTTAACCAGCCACCGGTGGGCGCGCACTGCACGGTATGCCGCGAGCAATCCTCGCGGTATTCACGACGGATAGCTGAACTGGAGGTCCAAGTATCGGTGCGACGTTCTTGGGATGGTACATCAGAGGCTCCAATGCAATGCGATCCAGAGCGGATTGATGAATGCATTCGCCATCACCAGCGTGCGCGCCAATTTTGCGGTCTCCATTTCCCATGAGGCGATATTCGAAACTCATCGAGTCTTGAAGGACAGAATTAAAGCACGGTTTATAGTGCTGGAGAAAGGTGTCGTCGAACACAAGGCCGACCTTCTCAGCGTTTTCCACCATCCAATGGAGTGCCTCGTTCGCCAAGCCGTCTGGATTACAGCCGCCACCGATGTTGCTGTGGACGCCGGCGAACCAGGCCTGCTCAAGTGTTCCGCTCCACCCAGGCGGCCGAGTCCAGATGCTTGGCAGGAACGGCTCGCGGCGTTCATCTATCGCCATGGCGTGGTATGCATTCTTGATTGAATCATGGAGTTCGATGTCGTGA